>CAJFVQ010000082.1 GCA_904420535.1 Candidatus Cryptoclostridium obscurum | reverse complement strand
TTGCCCTAAAATGCGTCAGAAAAGACCCTGAAACCATGAAGCTGCTTTTGGATAAGTGTACCGAATTCTTGATTGCCCGCGCCAAAGTCTATAAAGAAGCCGGCGCCAACGGCATTTTCCTTGCAGAACCCACCGCAGGATTACTGTCACCCAAACAGATCGAAGAATTCTCTTCTATTTATGTGAAAAAAATGGTTGATGCCGTTCAAGACAGTGGTTTTTATATTATCCTACATAACTGTGGTTATGTTACAAAGAGTGTTTCTTCCATGTACGGTACTGGATGTAAAGGGTTCCATTTTGGTAACTCTGTGGATATGAAAGATATTCTCCCTCAAATTCCCGCCAATGTTTTGGTATTCGGCAATATTGACCCCTCTACCGCCTTTACCAACGGCACGCCTGAAAAGATGCGTGACCTCAGTATGCAACTTTTGGAAGACATGAAGGATTATCCACACTTTGTCTTTTCCTCTGGCTGTGACATTCCCCCACTGGCACCTTTGGAAAATGTTGACGCATTTTACGCCGCTTTGGATGAATACAACAGTAAACTTTAATGCATACCCTTTATTCATAAATAACAATCTCCTTTAAATGATGTGACCTCCTTGGTTTACATTGCAAAAAAGGAACTGCCCGCAAAGCAGTTCCTTTTTTGTTTTACTAAGGGTTTAAACTTTGCCCAATACAACACATGACTACCACGTTTTCATGGAACTGATGGAATTTCTTGACATACTGAACTGGTTTCAGGATTAATGTTCATTCATGGTGTTTAAGTACAGAAAGAATACAACTCACTAAAAATAAAGCAGCAGCAAGTGCCAAAACCAAAGAACATTAAATAAATGTTGATTGCAGCTGCATAAAAATACTGAATATAAAATTACCGCAGGCATTTTTTAACGCCTGCGGTATTACAAATAGAATATAAATCTTTTTTGCTAGTAAGTTTTTTAGATAATCAGTCTTCATGATGATGGTGACCGCCGCAACCGCAGTCACATTCTTCGTCATCATCATCGTCTTCATAAACCAATTCCCCAAAATCAAGGTCATCATCGTCGTCTTCGCAACCGCAACCGCATTCGCAGTCTTCGTCGAGGAATATGAATTCCTCTAAATCGCCGAGATCCTCATCGAGTTCATCGGTGATTTCTTCCAACTCCTCGATGTCTTCCTTCATTTCTTCGCACTCTTCGGCAAATTCGTTCAAAACATCAAGAATGGCATAGATTGCACGGCCTTCCTTACTTTCCTGGTCAATATCGAGACCCTCGATAAAACCCTCAAGATATGCGACTTTTTCGTTCATGCTCATAGTGGTACTCCTTTCACATGATACACTATTTCAAAATTTAGTCCTTGGCTCTTTCGATATATTCACCGGTTTTGGTATTGATTCGGAGTCTGTCACCTTCGTTGATAAAGAAAGGAACGTTAACTTTGGCGCCAGTTTCCAAAATTGCGGGCTTGGTACCGCCGGAAGCGGTATCACCTTTGATGCCGGGTTCCGTTTCGGTAACAGTAAGTGTTACCTGGCCGGGAAGATCAATTCCCATAATATCACCTTTGTAAAACAATACGGAGCAGGTCATATTCTCAATTAAAAATTTCTTTCCGTCTCCCAATTGCTCCTCAGTGATGGGAAGCTGTTCGTAATTTTCTTCATCCATAAAAATATATGATTCACCATCATTATAGAGGTATTGCATATCGCGACGATCGAGATGGGCTTTGGGCACCTTTTCACCAGCATCAAACGTGCGTTCTACAGTGGAGCCGGTACGGACATTTTTCATTTTTGTGCGAACAAAGGCAGCACCTTTCCCCGGTTTTACATGCTGAAATTCCAGAACCTGATAGGCATCGCCATCAATTTCAATGGTTACACCGGGTCTAAAATCATTGGAAGAAATCATGTTTCTTACCCTCCCTAAGAAAATATAAAAATAAAGTTTTTCAAGTTCCTTTTATAAAATAATCAGTTCTTTTGGAGAACCCGTCATGGTATGAGGACCGTTATAAGTCATATATACCATATCTTCAATGCGAACACCAGCGCCATTGGGAATATAAATACCGGGTTCAATGGTAAAGACCATTCCGGGTCTGAATTTTTCAGTGGCTTTACGGTTGGCAAAAGGCATTTCGTGAATCTCCAATCCAACGCCATGCCCTAAGCTGTGACCGAAATATTGTTCAAGATCCATTTGCTGAAAATAACTACGCACTGCCAACTCGGGAAGATTCATGGCTTTTCCTACAATGGCATTGCGATAAGCTCTGGCTTGTCCTTCCTTGACGATATAATATAGCTGCTGCATTTCAGGACCGGGATCTCCCAGAAAAACTGTTCGAGTCATATCGGAGCAGTAATTTTCATAAATACAGCCGTAATCCATCAACACAGCTTCTCCATGTTCCAACTTTTTTCTGGAAGCCACGCCATGAGGCAGAGCAGATCGTTCACCGGAAGCCACAATAAAATCAAAGGAAGGTCCCGTGGCTCCTTGAGAACGCATATAAAAATCCAACTCATTGGCGATGTCAACTTCCATAACGCCTTCTTTCAAAAAAGATAGAATATGATGGAAAGCGTCGTCAGCAATATCTACCGCTCTTTGTAATTTATCCAGTTCTTCCGGTTCTTTATACATGCGAACATCTTTCATCAAAGATGATGCAGGAACCAAAGAGACGGAATCCGCCAATTTTTCTTTCATCTCGTCATAAATCGCCACCGTCAGAAAATCTTCTTCAAAGCCGACGGTTTTTTCATCTTTAATCAAAGATTGGAAATGCCAAGGGCGGTCCACATCGACAACCTCAAAATCGAGACATTGCTGCCCGGCCTGCTCTGTATAACGGGAATCCACTAAAATCCAGGCATGCTCCATGGTAACCAAAGCGCCGCCAGTAGAACCAGTAAATCCCGTGAGGTAAAGTACATTTTCTCTTTGGTGAAGAAAGATGCCATCGAGATTTTCCTCAGACAATTTTTTTCTAAGTTTTTCTAAACTTTTCACTGACAAAATACACCTCTATTATATTCTAACATATCTTACCATAAATTGTCATTACTTTCCACTGATTTTCATAGATTTTATTTTTACGGATGGCGCGCCGCTGCTGCCCAAAAATATAAAGTCAGAGCCGACTTTTTCAATATTCCCCAATAAATCAAAGATATTCCCGGCCATCATCACGCCACGAAAACTCCTTGTGATTTCACCATGCTCAATCAAAGAGCCAGAGATTCCCAAAGAAAAATCACCGGTAATCGGATCAGCCATATGAAGCCCCATAAGACTACGTATCCAGAGCCCGTTGGCGATCCCCGCACACAGCTGCTCTTTGGAATCTGATCCTGCCAACACATAACAGTTGGAAATCCCCACGGAAGGTAGGGATTTATGAGAACCGCAATAACCATTGCCAGTGGTTTCAGTATGGCAGTGGCCGGCGGAAGCATGATTATGGAGGAAAGATACGATCCTCCCCTCCCGGATCATCGCTTTACTGCGGGAAGGCACCCCCTCGTCGTCAAAGGGAGTCACGGCAATCCCTTGGCTCAGCAAAGGATCATCCATAATCGTCAAAAGCGGAGAAGCGATGATTTCCCCTTCCCTACCCTTGAGACGGGATTTTCCCTTATAGAGATTGTCCCCTAAAAACGAGGGAAGCAGGATCGACATGATGTCAACGACTGCTTCGGCATCCAGGATCACCGGATATTCTCCGCCATCGATGATCTGAGCATGCAAACGACGGCTGCCATTTTCTGCCGCAGTTTTGGCGATTTTTTCCGGGGACAAGTCGTAAAAAGAGTGTTCCAGCATATAATGGCTGCCGGTTTCCGTTTCATTGCCATCCTCCGCCACCACCATTGTGGATGCGCTGTGAAAAACTGTACTGTAATTAAGGTCGAGACCAAGGCTATTAACGATAGTCGCCTCATAGTCATTACACCCATATGATACCCGCTCCACACGGGAAATATGGGGATTATTCTCTGCGATTTTGACTATGGATTCCAGCATAGCCATTTTCTGATTGCGAGTTATACTTTCTCGCGGAACATGAGGTACGTTGGGGTAGTCTAGTCCTCCCTGAGTAAAACGGTAATATGGATCCGGTTCTAAAAATGATGTGGTCAGCAATGCGTCATCAACCGCACGGCGTAAAGATTCCTTTTCCGCAACTGCGCCATAAGAAAAACCGGGAACGCTTTCCTTAATAAGACGGACTGAAAAACCCACTTTTTCTGCACGGTTATCATCATTTAGAATACCATTTCGCAGTGCAAGACCTTCCCCTCTGCTCTTAGTAAGATAAAACTCACATTGGCTAGCTCCCTGTCGCAAGGCATATGCCATGGCATCGTCCAATAACTGTTTCTGCTTCATGATTCGGTTCCTCCCACGATTACATCACTGAGTCCCAAGGTAGGCTGTGCGTCGCCTACAGGAACCGATTGCCCGCCCTTTCCACAGGTGCCAATGGCAAATCCCAAATCATCTCCGACGGCAAATACTGATGACAAGGTTTTCGGACCATTGCCGGTAAGAGTTGCGTTACGTACCGGATAAGTCAATTCACCGTTTTCAATGAGATATCCTTCAGAGACTTCAAAAACAAAATCACCGTTGGTTGTATTGACTTGACCGCCGCCCATCTTCTTCACAAAAAGTCCTTGTTTGGTATCAGATAAAATATCACCGGGACGATCTTTGCCGGGCAAAATATAAGTATTACTCATTCTCACCTGAGGCGTATAGCGATAGCTTTCCCGACGCCCGTTTCCTGTCGTCGTTTTGCCGTATTTTTTTGCTGTACGATAATCATACATATAAGACGTCAAAACACCATCTTGGATTAAAATATTTTTTCTACCATCAGCCCCTTCGTCATCAAAAGCAAAAGAGCCATAATGCCCCTCCAGCGTCGCATCATCTACAACAGAAATTTTATGCGACGCTACTTGTTGACCTAATCTGTTTTTATAAACAGAAAGGCCTTTTTCCACATGATCGGCCTCTAAGCCGTGGCCACATGCTTCATGAACCATGGTACCTCCGGCTTCAGAAGACATCACTACAGTCATTGGTCCCGATGGAGCAGGTCTGGCATCTAAAAGCCGCAGCACACGGCAAACGGTTTCCTCGGTTTTTTCGCAAAGCATCTTCTCATCCCACTGAAATACGGGATGAATATCCCCTAAAGTAGACAGTGCAGTTTGGACAATATTGCCCTTTTTAGCAATCAAGCGGACAAAAAACCGTTTACGATTGCGGCAGTCCGTTGCAAACACACCTTCTGTATTGGCAATCATCAGTTCTTTTCTCACATCACCGTAACCGAGAGTGACCTGTTCTATCAAGGGGCTTTGATCCCAAGCAAAGGCATTGACTTTTTGCATCAAATTACCAATATGCTCTAGATTAAAAGCCTCTACTTCTCTGGCAAGAGGCTTTGTTTTCCAAAAACCATAGGATGCGGTAGATAATTTATTTTCCTGGCCGCCGACGGCGGCAATGGAATCTGCAGCTTTTTCCGCTAAGGAAAGGAGCGCCGGTGCCGATAAATCATTGGTATAAAAGTAGCTGGAAAAGTCACCTTTCATGACGCGAATTCCAGCCCCTTCATCGGAACCGCGATAAAAATGCTCCATTTTACGGTCTTCCACTGAAATTGTACCGCTCAACGTTTTTGTTACAAAAATATCGGCAAAATCTGCACCACTTTTACAGGCGCGATTCAAGATTTTGCCGACTTCTTCTTGGGATAGGTTCATAATTTCACTTTCTTTTTCCATAAAAATTTTAGGCTTCTGATGCAAAGCCGTAATTGTTCTTCAATTCTTTCAAAATGACTTCCGCTGTCTCTTCCATGGATAGATGGGTTGTATTAACGATAATATCAGCATATTTTTCATAAAGAGGGCGGCATTGATCATAAATACGAGGCACCAATTCCTTAAGACTCCCTTTTTCCCGAAAGGGTTTGACATTGCGGCGAGCAAGACGCTCTACAATCACATTGTCGTCGACCTGAAGATAGACAAAAACGCTATTTTGTTTCAGGACTGCAACATTTTCGTTTTTTTCAATAAAGTTACCGCCTGTAGCGATCACAGCCCTTTCTTTCTGTGATAATCTTTTCACAACTAGTTGCTCTTCGGAATCATAACGAATCTTGCCATACTTTTTAACAATCAAATTAACTTTTATTCCCGTAGCCGCCTCCAACTCACGGTCTGTATCATAGAAATCGTAATCCAATTCCTGACTTAAAAAGCGGCCCATCGCAGTTTTTCCACTGCCCATGAAACCGATCAATACAATATTTTTCATGTTTCACCTGCTTTTTCTTTCACATAATGAGTTCCTTGTCTCACCAATCATTATATGCAGAAAAAGCTGTGAAATTCCTATTTTCTTTTTCGCAGTTTCATAAAAGCGTAAATGATTTTTTCCAATTTACGATTGATACGAGTACCCCAAAATTCATTTTTATTGATAGGTTGCACCACAATGGTATAAAACCCCATACAATTCCCACCCAAAACATCGGTAATTAACTGATCGCCTACCATAGCAGTCTCCTCAGGCGTCACCTCCAACATCTCCATAGCACGCTTGGCACCATCGGACAG
Source organism: Candidatus Cryptoclostridium obscurum (assembly GCA_904420535.1). Lineage (GTDB taxonomy): Bacteria > Bacillota > Dehalobacteriia > UBA7702 > UBA7702 > Cryptoclostridium > Cryptoclostridium obscurum. Next base: position 2,606 of record CAJFVQ010000082.1, on the reverse strand, counting down.
CGGTTTTTTCGCACGCGCAATAAAGGGAATACCAATTTTTTCCGCTACAGGAAAGACGCGCTCATCACTGTTATTGGAAAGAATTGACATAAGAAAGCCATGCTCTTTGGGAATACGAAACCAGTCAATAGTTTCCTCTGTCAATCCCTGGGAATTATAAGGTACAATCGTATTATCCACATCAAATAATAAACAACGAATTCCCCGTTTCTTTAAATCTTCCAACGGTAAGGAATAAATATCCTTTACCATTAAATCGGGAAAAAAAATACTCATCCATCCATTCCTTTCTTATAGCACGCAATCACTTGCCTAAATATTATACCGAAAAAAGTCGTTTGTGGCAATTGATTTTCCATATTTTTCTAAGAAACCTTACTAAAACATATAAAAAGCATTTTGCGCAAATTTCTTTCAAATAACAAAAACTCTACTATAATAAATCAAAGCAACTTCTCTACAACCACAAAAATTTATAGTCACGTAATCAAGTCAACCGATGCTGCCGCCGCCGAGATTGAGGAAAAGTAACTTTGAGTCGTCGGATGAGAAACGGACGACAAATGTATAAAAGAAAACCCCCGCGATATCAATGATATGCAGGGGTTTTTATGGAGCTGCTGAGCGGATTCGAACCGCTGACCTGCGCATTACGAGAAATAAAATATTGATTTTGTATAATTATGTTTCTTGCGTTTTGCCTGCGTAATGCCCATTTTAATAGCATTTTCTTTTGCTCTGATTCTCTTATTTTTGGCCTTTTTTTCTATCAATAATCCCCAAATAATCCCCGATTAATTTCTAAACAATCCCCAAAATGAGTCATGATGATCTTCTGTTCGATGGGTTTAGAATATCGTTTAACATCTCGGCGGCTCTTTCGTCTGCAGATTGGATGGCATGAGCATATATATTGCTTGTTGTGGACTGCTGCGCATGGCCGAGACGTTTCGCAACAGTGGGAAGGTCAACCCCGGAAGCGATCATAAGCGTGGCGTTTGTATGCCTTAGTGAATGAACATGAATTCCGCTCAATCCCTCTTTTTCGGCGAAATTGTGAAACCATTTTGTCAATGTGCTGGGATGTATTGGACTTCCGTCCCATTGGGTAAATAGTCGGTCTGTATCCTTCCACAGAGAGCCTAACTTTAAGCGTTCTTCATTTTGATAGGTTCTATACTCCTTTAATAGATTTATAAGGTTTTGGGGCATTTTTATGGTTCTTATGCTCTTGTCCGTCTTTGGGGTATCGGTGAACAAGCCTTTATCATTGGTATATAATGCGTTGCGTTGTATCGTCATAACTGCATGATCGAAATCAATGTCTTTCCATTCAAGCCCCAGCAATTCGCCACGCCGAACCCCGGTGAAAAGTAGAACGTAAACCATCGTTTTATATTGTATTGGCTCCTTTTCCAGTGACACCAGCAAAGCGGCCGCTCCTTTTTCGTCTAAATATGCGGCTTCTTTTCGTTCTATTTTCGGCGGCTTTACTCGATCTGCGGGGTTAAGAAGTAAACATTGCCATTCTATAGCGGTATTAAGCATCTTTTTTATAAGTTTGTGATAATACTGAATCGTAGAATTTGATAAAGTGGAATTGGGAATGGAAAAACAAGAGTTGAATTTCCTATGTAGTGCGGAACATACTTTTTCTGCGTTTTGTCGGCTGATGGCTTTACCATTTTTACAGGAGCGGACAACTTCTTTATCAATTCCGGGAAATGTCCCTTTTTTCTCTTTCAGTATATCCATAAGGACAGGAAGCGGAACACATTTCCCGTCTTTTCTTGCGTCGGGCTGAGATAGTTTATTATAGTATTCAATTAGGTGGTGTGGCTGAATCTTGCAAAGCCGCAAATGCCCCAATTCCGTTTTTATATTTTGTGCAATATATTGGTATCTGTTAAATGTTGTTGCCTTTAAATTTGGCTTTGCGTAATCCTCTAGCCATTTATCAATATAATTGTCAAAACGGATATTCCCATCTAGGAACAATCCGTTCGCCACTTTTTCTTCAAAAAGAACCTTCTGCCGCTCCAATTCCTTTTTGATTTGCTTCTCTGTCATATTGGGAGCGGGTTTCCACGTCATATTTTTTTTAATTTGTCTGCCGTGGGTGTCATATCCACATGATACGGTAATCCGATAACTACTTCCCCGCTTTTCTACGTTTGCCATGTTGCAAAACTCCTTTCATTCTGTTAGAATAAAAGGGCAGAATAATTCCATGTGGTGTGGTATTTTATCTGCCCTGTGAATCCCTCTCGAAGTACCAGTTCGAGGGGGATTTTTTATTTAAAATTTGGCTCTCAATTCTACCACCCGCCCCAATATGCGGACGGGGAGCCGCTTCACATCTTCCCACGAATAAATGAACGGTTCATAATCTGGATTTGTAGAAATCAGCATTAAACCGCTTTCGGTCTTTTTTATCTTTTTGCATGTGGCTTCATCCCCGTTGACCGTAGCAATGACGATATTTCCGCTTTCTGCATCGTCCTGTTTCCGTACGATCACCACATCGCCATCACTTATTTTCGGTTCCATGCTATCCCCTCTTATCTGTAAACCGAAATAATCAGCGGAGCGGGACATAGATTCGG
>CAJFVQ010000081.1 GCA_904420535.1 Candidatus Cryptoclostridium obscurum | reverse complement strand
GCGATATCAATGATATGCAGGGGTTTTTATGGAGCTGCTGAGCGGATTCGAACCGCTGACCTGCGCATTACGAGTGCGCTGCTCTACCAGCTGAGCCACAGCAGCATTTAAAAGTGTCTAAATCATTTCAGGCACCTTTCTATTTTAGCGATTAATATGGGTTTCGTCAAGTATTTTTTTTAATAATCTCAATTTTCCTATCTTCAATATTCATGAAAATCATAAAATGAAAAAGGAGGGAGTGTACATTACTCCCTCCAAAATGATTCACCAACGTTTAGTGATGGAATAAACGAACCCCGGTAAAGGCCATGACCATATTATATTTATCACAGGTAGCCACCACATTATCATCACGGACAGAACCACCGGCTTCCGCCACATAGCGAACACCGCTTCGTTTTGCCCGTTCAATATTATCCCCAAAGGGGAAGAAGGCGTCAGAACCTAAAGACACACCATCCAACGTATCAAGCCAGGCTCGTTTTTCTTCTCTGGTAAGAGGCTCGGGTTTTTCGGTAAAAAGATCTTCCCAAATACCATCAGCTAAAACATCCATATAGTCATCGGAGACGTAAACGTCTATAGCGTTATCCCGTTCCGGGCGTTTCAAATCTTCACGGAAAGGAAGCGATAAAACTTTGGGATTCTGACGCAAATACCATACATCGGCCTTATTCCCAGCCAACCGAGTGCAATGCACACGGGATTGCTGACCCGCTCCAATACCGATGGCTTGTCCATCTTTGGCATAGCAAACTGAATTCGATTGGGTATATTTCAGCGTGATCAAAGAAAGAATCAAATCGCGTTTTGCTTCTTCGGGCAATTCCTTATTTTGGGTAACAATGTTTGAAAGAACATTGTCCGTAATTTTAAAGTTATTTCTCCCCTGCTGGAATGTAACACCATAAAGATCTTTTAATTCAATTTCTTCAGGCACATAATCGGTATCCATTTGAATAACTACATATGTACCTTTACGCTTTGTTTTTAAAATATTCAAAGCTTCTTCTGAATAGGAAGGAGCGATGACACCGTCGGAAACTTCTCTTGCCAGAAAACTTGCGGTCTGAGCATCGCATTCATCAGATAAAGCAACAAAATCACCATAAGAAGACATACGGTCTGCGCCACGAGCACGGATATAGGCCGTCGCCATGGGAGAAAGCTCAATTCCCTCCACAAAATAGACTCTTTCCAAAACATCGCTTAAAGGAACTGCAACAGCAGATCCTGCAGGGCTGACATGTTTAAAAGAAGCAGCAGCAGGCAGGCCAATCGCCTCTTTTAATTCACGCACCAGCTGCCAACTGTTCAGTGCATCTAACAAATTGATAAAACCGGGTTTTCCGTTTAAAACAGTAAAAGGCAATTCTTTATCATCTTTCATAAATACTTTGGCAGGTTTTTGGTTGGGATTACATCCATACTTTAATTCCATTTCCTTCATTGATTGACACTCCTTTTGAATCAAAAAAAGCCAACGCAAGTCAGCTCAAAACGGTTGCATACTCGCAGATCATTCCATAACTTCCAAATATATAACTATTTTAAAGTACCATTAAACAGAGATTTTGTCAAGATTTTCCCGGCTGATTCCTGAGAAATCTTGTAATCCTAATAAATATAATGATATAATAAATAAAATTAATTAGTTTAAAGGAGCCATTATGAAAATCGTTTACAGAACTGACGGAATCTTTTTTTATAGTGAGGACGATGAAATTCTTGCAGAAGTGACATTCCCCGCCATCAACGAAAATACAGTCGATATCAATCACACTTATGTAAGCGAAAAAATGCGCGGTCAAGGTATCGCAGATCAGCTTTTAACCATGGTTACAGATTATTTACGACAAAACCATTTGAAGGCTCACCTATCATGCAGCTATGCCCAAAAATGGTTCAGCGAACATCCAGAAGCGCTGCCGTTAAAAGCAAAATAAGAGAAATCCTCGGTCTTATCGAGGATTTCTCTTTATATTCATTGACTCACAGTTTCATCGTGTTTAATCATTTTTACCATTTTCACAGCGTCCCTTTTCTTTCGTTGTCACGATAGATATATACCAAGGTTTTTACCTGAGTTTCTGTAATATTCAAGTCATCTGAAGCGGTACCTTTCAAAATTCCGTTATCCAATGCCCATTGCACCGCAGGCTTTGCCCAATCGGGCAATTCTGATGTCCAATGATATACTTTTTCCATTTCTTCTTCCTCCTTACCATCTTCACCCAACAAAGTATATAGATAATAGCTGGGAGTTCGAGTTTTTGTATCATTATTGAGATTTACAGCGTTTACATAAACGACGGAGTCATCCCCTTGAATGGCATGTTGGGAACGCCATTTTGATAAAGAATTTCCTTGATTTGTAAATTTATTTTCCGTCCAATTTGGATCCAAGACGATGAAATAATTATCATTGGTATATTCTGCAATGGTAAAAAAGTGACCTGATGTAGAAAACAACCCTCTCCATTCATTATAACTTCCGCCACAATTGCCGATGGCCATTCCGCCTTTTTTCAAATGATCCCGGAGAATATTTTCATCGGACGTAGTAGATACTAGGAATCCAAATTTTTTTGCCATGGCTTTTGACAAAACCGCCATATCAGTACCGCCGTTGACTCTTGCTCCCGTACTGATCACCCAGTTGATCCATTCCTGCATACCGTATCTTTGATCCGTCATGTTTTCAAGAATCATGAGGGCGGCACACGGGCCGCAACCGCTTGTAGCAACGGTGGCATTAGGATTGGAAGAACTCGGGTACTTTATATTTCCAAACTTCCATTGGAAGATATGAATATAGCCCATTTTCTTGCTCCTCTCTTAAAGTGACTTTGTATTTTATTTCGTTACTTATAACTTTGGTATAGTGCATCTACAATCAATCAATTACTTAGCTTTATGAAACTATCCCATTTCTCACTAGCGATTGGCTGTTTCTGAGAGAAAATTTTTAAAATATGGAATAGTGATATATTATATGCAGAACCAATGCTTTCTGTGTCACGATTCTTTACATATCTCCTTCTAAAAGTCATTTTACACTAGTTAACAATATTTAAAATGAACATAAAGATATACTAATCGTTCTATTCGGCGTTGTACGGCAATCAGATAATACCTTAATCTTTTTCATACATGTAAAAATGACAGCACACAAATGTGTGCTGTCATTTTTTTGTAATTCCCAGTTTTTTCATACGATGCTGCAAATTTTGACGCTGAATCCCTAAAAAATTCGCAGCCTGTGTAATATTGCCGTTTGTTTTTTCCAAGGCGTGTAAAATTAAATTTTTTTCATACTCTGCCAAGATCTGAGGCAAATTTGATGTATCAAAGGACTTGCTGAAGCTGGTTTGCCTTGTAATCTTATGTCGAAGGTTCACAGGCAAATGATTCAATGTGACAGTCGTTTCTTTGTCATCGAGCATGGTGATACAGCTCTCAATGGTAAATTCCAATTCGCGAACATTGCCTGGCCAGGGATAGTTGGATACAAATTGTAGAAAATCCTCACTAAAGCCTTTAAATTTTTTACGATGGAAAACAGCCTGGCGTTCGGCGAAAAACCAAGATAACAGCTCTGCATCTCCTTGTCTTTCTCGCAAAGAAGGAATATCAATGCGTATAATCCCAAGACGAAAATAGAGATCGCTGCGGAAAATCTTCTCCCTGAGCGCATCCTCGGGAGGAATGTTACAAGAACTGATAATGCAGCAATTGATGGGAAATTCTTTTTCACTGCCAACAGGGCGAACTTTCCTTTCTTGGAGCACACGCAAAAGTTTTGTCTGCATTGGCAGGGACATGGAATTTACCTCATCTAAAAATAGCGTTCCGCTTTTTGCCGTTAAAAAAAGTCCCGTATGATTCTCTGCACCAGTAAAAGCCCCTTTCACAGATCCAAACAATGTGGATTCGATTAGATTTTCTGGAACAGCACCACAATTGATCGCCACAAAAGGTTCCTGAAAACGGGGAGAATAATTATGGATACTCTGGGCGAAAAGCTCCTTCCCTGTTCCAGTTTCGCCATAGATTAAAATGGGTGACTCTGATTTCGCATACATTTTGGCGGTATCGACTGCCTGGAGCAATGCGAAACTTTTTCCCACAATATCGTCAAAAGTAAAGGAAGTATTATTCTGGTATGACGCATGAGTCACTTCCTTTTCTAATCGGGCCAATTTTTGTTGAAGTTCCTGGACTTGGGAAATATCGCGCTCAATCGAGTAGACTCCTAGCACCTTGCCGGAGTCGGGATCAATGACAGGGAACGTCTGGGCTACAATGGGGACAACGTCCCCCCTGACGGTTCGGTATTGATGAAAATACATTTCCATGGGTTTTTTGGATTTTAAAACTTCAGTATGATGTTCGAAAGGATAGATCTGGCTCAAATGTTTGCCTAGAACATCTTTTTGATCAAAGCCATCCAAGAGCGCATGGGCATGATTGTAAAGCGAGATATATCCGTCAGGATCGGACAATATCACACCGCTGTCAATGTGCTCCAAAATTTTTCGAAAAATCATATTTTCCCGTAGAATTTTAGTCTTTTCGGAATCCTGGAATACGAAGAAACAATCACAAGGTAACGTCTTATAAAAAAGTTGAAACTTGGTTACAGTTTTTCCATTCACAATCAATGGAAACTTTGTTTTTTCAGCGGGATAATTCCGCAAAAAGCGTTTACTATCAGTTTTCAAAGCAGCACTGAATTTTTTATTTTCATATAATACAACGTCTCCTCCGGTCGCGATCATCACACCGAAATCGGCATTTTCCAAAATATCTTCTAAAAATCGTCCTTGGGAGTTTTCATAAATTGTATCCTGTTTCATAATCCGCCAACTTTCTTCATGCAACAAATTGATGCATTGCAATATTTTATTGCGATGCTTTTTCTTTTGACAATAATTTTCTTTATACTGCGCAATATTACAGTATTACAGCAAAATTATTTTAACATTCCCAAACAAAAACTGCAACATAATGTTGCGTTATTTTTTATTTTCATTTTGACAGATAAAAATATATAAACGCCTTTATCAGGGGAAATAAAAAATTTTAATACGTTTCCTTCTTTTGGCATGAAGATTGCATTTAAAGATAGTACAAAACGCGATCGCTAAACCTTTGATGAAAGAATTTTTAGGAGGATAAAATGACAAAACAGGAAGAAGCAATCAGAGATCAACAAATTGTAGAATTGATTCATCAAAACACTTTGCGCATTCTGGAAGAGATTGGAGTTGCATTTTTGACAGAAGAATCTCGTGAGGTCCTTCGCCAAAATGGTGTCAAAGTAGAAGGAACACGGGCATATTTTACTGAGAAACAGGTCATGGATGCCCTCGATGCGGCAACAAAGGACTTCACCGTATATGCCAGAAACAGCAAATATGACGTTAAAATGAATACGGAAGACATCTATATGACTCCTGCATACGGAAGCACCAGGATCTGTGAAGCAGACGGCACGATCCGCAGCGCAGTATTTGATGATTTTATCAAACTTGCTGATATCTTCCAGGCCAGTGATGAATTTTTCATTAACGGCGGTATTATGGTACAACCCAATGACATTGATCCTAAAATCGCAGCAGAAGTCATGGTATATACCACTTTATGCCGTTCTGACAAAGCACTTTTCTGCGTATGCGATGGAAAAAAGAATGCGGAAAACATTCTTAAAATGGTAAAGATCGTTTTTGGCGATGATATCACCGATAAACCCTGCACTTTCAATCTGATTTCTCCACTGGCACCTCTTGCCTATACGCAACAGGCTTTGGACACCATTGATGTATGGGGGAAAAATGGACAGCCTCTGATCCTTGCTCCTGCGCCAATGGCCGGCGCCACAGGTCCCATTTCCGTTGTCGGCAATGTATCTGTATCCAATGCTGAATTTCTTGCCGGAAATGTATATGCTCAGATGATCCATGCCGGGACACCCATTATTTTCGGTCACGCTGCCACGGTCAGCGATATGCAAAACATGCAGGTTTCCAACGCCTGTCCCGGTTTTGTTAAAATCGCAAAATACGGCGCTTTGCTTGCGAAAAAATATGGTGTTCCCTGTCGCAGCGGCGGTAGTATGTCCAATGCGAGCGGCTTAACGGCACAAGCAGGCGTGGAAAGCGCCATGAGCATGTTTGAATCCTTTACAGAAAGGGCAAACCTGATGATGCACGCAACCGGTTCCCTCCAATCCTTTAATGCTGTAAGCTTTGAAAAGGTTTTACTTGATATTGAAACCTTCAACAGAATGAAATACTACTTCAGTGAAACACCAGCTGACGAGGATGCCCTTGCTTTCGATGCGATCAAAGAAGTCATTGACAATAACAGCAACTTTGTGGTTAGCACCCATACTTTTGAAAGATTCCGCATTGATCCCTGGTACAGCCAAGTATCTCTCCACTCCAACACAGAAGGAGATCCGAATCAGGCTTTATATGCTTCTATTCAGAAGAGAATGAATTCCCTTTTGGAAAGCTACCAATACCCGGAAATGCCTGCAGAGCAGAGACAAACCTTAGATGATTTTATGCGTGAAATCGGCATGGATAAATCTGATATGGCAAAAATCTAACGATCTGAATCAAAGGAGCAAACATGAATAAGGAATTTATAAAAAAATACGGTACATTACTGATTCTCGCAATTGGTGCAGGTTCTATTTTTCAGTTACCGTACATCAGGGAGTCTTTCTACATTCCCATTCAAAACGCGATGAATCTGACTAACGCGCAGATGGGATCTTTAACTGCCTGGTATGCGATTGTAGCAACACCTGCATACTTCCTCGGCGGTATCGTTGCCGACAAATTCTCCCCAAGAATCACACTGACATTTTCCTTTGTAGCCACGGGTTTGCTGGGCTTTTGGTTTTCTACATTTCCCGGATATGAAATCAGCCGAATCATCTTTGCTTTCATGGGACTGACAACAGTGATGACTTATTGGAGCTCGGTAATTAAAGCCACTCGTATGCTTGGTACCTCAGAAGAACAAGGACGACTATTCGGTCTGCAGGAAGGTCTTCGCGGCTTCATCAACGCAGGACTCGTTTTTGCTATGACTGCAGTGTTCGCCAATTATACAAATAACATTCTTGGTGCAGCATGGGCAATTCGATTCTGCGCCTTTGAACTTATCATCGTAGGGATTCTGTGTTTCCTGTTTATTAGCGGCAAACAAGACGATCAAAAAAGCGAACCTTTAAAAGATATATTTATTGGCATGTTTCGTTGCTTTAAATTCCCACGGGTTTGGATGTTGACAGGGATCGTATTTACTGCTTACAGCATTTATGCTTTGATGAGTTACATCAACACTTATGCAGTGTCTTTCTGCGGAATGTCAGAAGCTTCCGCAGCTACCTTAGGCGGTGTGCGTTATTTGCTCCAAGGCATCGGCGGTATTTGCGGTGGATTTTTGGCAGACAAGCTCCACTCCCGTTTAAAAACCATTGGTATTTTTGCCGGGTTATTGAGTCTCAGCTGGGCGGCGTTTATTTTCATTCCCGGAAAGGCGGCAATGCTAGCTCCCGTACTTGGAAATTTCTGCTTCGGCGTGGTTCTGGTATACGCGATTCGGAGCCTGTACTTTGCCGATATTGACGAAGCTGGTTTGGATGTTAATCTCACAGGACGTGTATCCGGTATCCTTTCTTGCTTCGGTTACTTACCCGATGTATTTTTACTCACCTTGACAGGTTCCTGGCTCGATAGTTATGCAGGAAAAACCGGCTATAACATGATATTCATTTATGCAGTCGCCATGGGGCTGTTATGCATGGTTATTTCCTTTGCCCTTTACACGATCGTAAAACGCAAGAAAAAAGCAATTGCTTAATGATTT
>CAJFVQ010000080.1 GCA_904420535.1 Candidatus Cryptoclostridium obscurum | reverse complement strand
GCAAAGGGATCATAAACACCAAATATTTATATTTGATTACGAAACAGCATCTTCTTTATCAATATAATATTCCAGCAGTGTTCAGAGGGCCAGTGTCAGAAGCAATTCCCGCAGCAATTTACAGGCAGTGATTGTCGATCCGCCGCTTGCATCCAGCATAGGAGCGAGTTCCACCATATCGGCACCGACAAGATTCAGACGTCCCATCTGATGAATGGCCCACTGCAGATCCAAATAAGAAACCCCGCCGGGTTCCGGCGTACCGGTACCGGGAAAAAAAGCAGGATCGAGAACATCCAAATCCAAGGTAAGGTAAACAGGAACGCCACAAAGTTTTTTGATCGCGTCTTCCAGATGGGAAAAATCGAAGGGATACTGAATCACATGGACTTTGGCCCATGCGCGTTCTTGTGCGGTCATAGAACGAATGCCAAGCTGCACAATGCGGTCATCACCCAGGATCTCGTGACAACGCCGTAAAACACAAGCATGGGACAGTGTATCCCCTAAATAGTCCTCCCGCAGGTCGGCGTGGGCATCAAAATGAAGGATATGAAGATCGGGATAAGTTTGGGATAGGGCTTCTACCGCGCCTAACGAGACAAGATGCTCGCCGCCGGTCATTAAGGGGAATTTCCCATCATTCACCGTTTGAAAGACAAATTCGCCAATGATATCCAGGGCTTTACGGCAGGAACCAAAGGGTAATTCCAGATCGCCAGCGTCGCAAACAGAAAGCTCTTCCAAATCCCGCTCCAAATAAGGGGAATATGTTTCGATCCCATAGGATTCACCGCGGATCGCCGAAGGACCAAAGCGCGCGCCGGGGCGGTAACTGACGGTACCATCGAAGGGCGCTCCAAACAAAACGATTTTAGCGTCTTTATATTCCGCGTCACAAGCCATAAAATTCATAGTAATCTTTTCTATGATCCGCTTATTCATGATTGGCCTCTTCCAAAAGATCCTTCACGTAATTGGGTATGGCAAAGGCCCCTTGATGAAGCTCCGTATTGTAGTATTTCGTTTGGAGTCCCAGAGCATTCCACTGATCTGCCTGCAAATCCTTAACGGGATCGAATTTTTTGGAAGCAAAGCCAAAAAGCCAATGGCCCGAGGGATAAGTGGGGATATGAGCCTGATACACCTTGACCACAGGGAAGGTCTCACAAATGCGGCGATGCGCTCTTTTCATGGAAACGGCGTAATCATCGTAATAAGGACATTCATGCTGATTGACCAAAATTCCCTCGGCAGTAAGGGCCTTATAGCAATTACCGTAAAACTCTTTCGTAAAGAGTCCTTCACCGGGACCGAAAGGATCAGTACTGTCCACGATGATTAAATCGTAGACATTTTCCTTTTCCCGTACGAACTTCAGTCCATCCTCAAAATGGAGATTGACACGGGGATCCTCTAAGCGGGAAGAGGTTTGCGGCAAATACTTTTTACATGCCTCCACTACCATTTGATCAATCTCCACCATGTCGATGGTATCAATGGAATCATAGCGGGTCAGTTCCCGCACGGTGCCGCCGTCTCCGGCACCGATGACCAACACCTTTTGAATCTTTGGATTGGTGGCCATGGGGACATGGACAATCATATCGTGATAAATGAATTCATCTTTTTCTGTCACCATCATCAAACCATCCAGCGTAAGAAAACGACCAAATTCTTTGGCTTCAAAGACATCGATGCGCTGAAATTTGCTTTTCGCGGAGTAAAGTTGTTTCTCCACGCGAATAGAGAAACGCACGTTTTCACTGTGTTCTTCCGTATACCATAATTCCATGTTTATTCCTCCACTGTTTCAATGATATTCATATCGCGATCTTTCGTTCCCATAAGCATACATCCCTTTTCTTTCGCATAACGGATGTAATCTATAATTTCTTCGGTGATACGCTCCCCTGGAGCCAAGATAGGAATTCCCGGCGGGTAAGCCATGACGAATTCTCCGCTGACGAGACCACAACTTCGTTCCATGGCAACGGCCCGTTTTTGGCCGTAAAAAGCCTCCTGGGGAGACATTACCACCAATGGATCGATATATTCATGATCCAACATATTAATGGGTTTCTTGCGGAAACGGCGACAAATCTCCGACAGGGCTCCCAAAAGCCGTTCCACTTCCAATTCGCGATCACCTACGGAAATGATAGCCAGTACATTGCCGATATCCCCAAATTCAATTTGTATACCAAACTCGTCCCGCAGGATATCATAAACCTCAATCCCGGCCAACCCTAAGTTACGGGTGTGGATGCTCAGTTTCGTTACATCGAAATCATAAACGTAATCATTGTCGATGATTTCCGGACCAAAGGCCCTGAGTCCTTCCATTTTATTAATTTCATGGCGAGCATATGCGCTTAATTCCTTGACCCGTTGAAATGTCTCTTTGCCATGGAGTACCAAGTTTTTTCTGGCAATATCCAAAGAAGCCATAAGAAGATAACTGGCGCTGGTGGTTTGAGTTAAATTAATGATCTGGCGGAGATGACCGGCATCCTCTTTGTTCTTTAGCAACAAGATAGAGCTTTGGGTCAAAGAACCGCCGGTTTTATGCATACTGACGGAGGCCATGTCTGCCCCGGCAGCCATGGCAGACAGCGGTAACCCCTCCCCGAAATAAAAATGGGTACCGTGGGCCTCGTCAACCAGTACCTTCATACCTCGTTGATGAGCCAGGTCGGTCATGGCGCGCAGATCGCCGCAAATCCCATAATAAGTCGGGTGATTGATAAACACAGCCTTGGCATGGGGGTGATTTTCAATGGCATCGGCCACATCCTTTACCGACATGCCGAGACTGATGCCAAATTCACGGTTCACACCGGGATTGACATAAACAGGCACGGCACCGCAAAGTACCAAGGCATTAATTACACTTTTATGAACATTACGGGGCAAAATCACTTCCTCTCCCCGTTTGCAACAGGCAAAGATCATTGCCTGCACCGCTGAAGTAGTGCCGTTGACCATCAAGAAAGCCCATCCGGCACCAAAAGCTTCCGCCGCCAAGGCTTCGGCATCGCGAATGATAGAGGTGGGATGGGTAAGATTATCCAGGGGTTTACTGGAGTTCAAATCCATGGAAAGACACTTTTCTCCGAAAGCTTCCAAAAGAGCACTGTGCCCTTTTCCCTGTTTATGGCCAGGTACATCAAAGGAAACAATGCGATTCTTAATATAGCGTTGCAACGCGTCGTAAATTGGGGTTTCTTCCTGTGGATTCATTTTCTATAAATATTCTTTCCGCTGTAAATTTCAGCCATTTCATGGGCGAGCTCTGTCCGAATCTTTTCCTGCTCCTCGGGAGACAGTGCATCCACTTCATTTTGGAATAAGTAATCCTGGAGATTGATGTTTTTCACCTTCATCTTTGTATGAAAGATATTGGACTGATAGACATTAATATCCTGGGCTTCATATTCTTCCAAAGTTTTATAATCAATGAAATCCTGAATGGATGTGATTTTATGATCGATGAAGCATTTTCTGCCATTCATTTCCCTGGTAAAGCCACGAACCCGATAGTCAATGGTAATAATATCCGAATCAAAAGAGCCAATAAGGTAATTTAATGCCTTCAACGGTGAAATACGGCCACAAGTAGAAACATCGATATCCACACGAAATGTGGAAATGGTCTGGTTAGGATGATATTCCGGGTAGGTATGCACGGTCAAATGACTCTTATCAAGATGGCCGCAAACAGAACGCCGTTTTTCTAGGATATCCATACCATTACAAGTAGGATCCATAACCTCCACAGGAACGGCTTCCTCAGAAATGAGTATGGTAACACTGGCCCCTTGGGGGTCATAATCCTGCTTGGAGATATTGAGAACATGAGCGCCGATCATTTCGGTAACATCGCAAAGAATCTTGGTGAGGCGCTCAGCATTATATTGCTCATCAATGTATTCCACATATTCATTTTTTTCCCGAGCGGTACGGGCGTAGCATACATCGTAAATATTAAAACTTAACGTCTTAGTCAGGTTATTAAATCCATAGAGCTTAATTTTTTTCTTTGCCACAATAATCTCCTTCCAGGGAAAATCACCATACATTTCTTACCGGGCCCGTAGATTGAAACAATATCATCCGCGTCTCCAGGAGGCAACCACAATAAAAAAACAATCATCCCGGTTGAACCGTTCGATGATTGTACTTGATTCTGATCATCCCAAAAGGGCAAGCAACACCATTGGCAGTATTTGAGCCTATACAGTAATTTCTACTTTTACTGCTCATGTTGACCATTCACAAGTACGTATTCCCTTATGAACAAATTATGCGAAAAATCCGCAGACAATTCGAGCTTATGCTCATCAACACGATATCACAATCGCTGATTTTGCACCGGACAATGTCCGTCATGCCGAAACAAGATGATTTGTGATGATAGACTGAAATACTCTGTGAAAAACCTCAGTTTTCGGCGAAACGAGATGCCGTTTACCACCAAAGAGAAACAGCAACATTTTCCATATATCCTACCCTATCACTCAAAGCGATTCTATCACACTTTCCGGCGGATTTCAAGGACTTTCCAAAAACTTCACCCTTATCAAAAAAGTTGGTGACAACCATAATTGGCGGTGATATAATTGTGATATATCATATCCTGCCGGATCGATCAAAGCGCTGTCTCTAAAGAGAAAGGATAAGAAAACATGAACCGCTAATTTTTGGGATTATTTGTAATAACTTTTCTTTGGGTCTTTTTATTTACAGGGAGCAACAGTATGCAAGCTTCGGCCAACTCCTTTGCTTTGTTGGAGACCACGCTCCATCAAGCATATATCACCGGTTATGAAGATCATACCATCCGCCCCAATCAAAGCATCACACGAGCGGAGACCGCCGCAATGCTTTACCGTTTACTGACGGAGGACAGCAAAAACCAATTCACCACCGACCATAATCCTTTTACCGATGTTAATCAGGGGCAATGGTTTTGCACTGCGGTGTCTACCCTTTACCAGACAGAAGTTTTGAACGGATACCCGGAGGGAAGATTCAGCCCCAATAAAGCCATTACCCGAGGAGAGTTTGCGGCCATCATCTGCCGTTTTGCCGACGAAATTCCCAAAACGGAGAATCCCTTTGACGACGTCAAAGGCCACTGGGCAGAGGAATTGATCGCTTATGCCGCGGCGCAACATTGGCTGGCGGGGTATCCCGACGGAAGTTTCGCGCCGGAGCGTTGCATTACCCGGGCAGAAGCCATAACCATCATCAACAGAGCCTTGGACAGAGGAACCGACCATGAACATATGCTCCCGGATATGATTCAATGGTCGGATAATCAACTGAATTCATATATCATGGAAAATGGCGTCTATGTCACAGACCCGTGGTTTTACTGCGCAATCCAGGAAGCAACAAATTCCCATAAATACACAAGAGAAAACCAGATCGAACAATGGACGGAACTGACGAAAAATCCTCAATGGGAACAGCCGGTCAAAGATTTCTACCAGATCGTAATCAATCGGAGCAATCCCATTGAAAATCCGGAAAATTACGTTCCCCCTACGGGTCTGGCCGCCATCAAAGGCTCCGACCAAAGGATGGAAACCCAAGCCGCGGCCGCCCTGGAAACTATGTTGCGAGATCTGAGGGCAACGGGGCTCAGCGTCATGGCGGTCAGCGGTTACCGCACCTATGAAAGGCAAGTTTATTTATACCAAAACCAGGTACGAAAAGTGTTGAGCCGTAACCCCGGGATGTCTCAAGCAGAAGCGGAACGGATTGCCGCGACGATCAGCGCGATCCCCGGCACCAGCGAGCACGAATTGGGACTCGCAATAGACTTAAGCACCGACGGAAGCCTTACGGAGAGTTTTGCCCACACCGCCGCGGGGAAATGGCTTTACGCCCATTGTGCCGATTATGGATTTATCCTGCGATATCCCGCGGATAAGCAGGAAATCACAGGTATCATTTACGAGCCGTGGCATTTCCGTTATGTCGGTATTGAGCCCGCAAAAGATATTATGGCCTCGGGATTATGTATGGAAGAATACTACGGCACTTATTTAAGCAAAGCAGACTCCGAACTCCTCACCTTTCCTCAAGGAATCGGCGGCATCGAATAAGCAAACCGATAAAACGACAAAGCAGCCTTACCCCTTTCGGGTAAGGCTGTTTTCAATATTACGCCCAACCGTAAGAAAGCCTCGAAAAAGCTATTAAATATAATGATATCTGTGACGGAATTTCACCAAGAAAGTGGTGGTTACGACGAGAGCAAGAATATCCGCGATCACAACGGCGAACCAAATGCCATTGATCCCAAGGATCATCGGAAGAATCAACACTGACAAAGTTTCAAACACCAACATTCTTGAAAACGCAATGATTGCCGAGATAAGGCCGTTGTTCAACGCCGTGAAGAATGCGGAACCGTAAATATTGAAACCGATGAAAAGAAAAGCCAAAGAATAAAGGCGGAAGCCGTGGCTGGTCAGATCCAACAAATCGGCGTCGTAGCCTACAAAAATGCTGGCCAACGGCCTTGCAAAAACCAATGCCAATGTGATGAGACAAATCCCGGCGATTCCAACCAGGGTGAGACTTTTGCGGAAAAGACTTTTCAGTTCATCCTCATTTTTCGCACCATAATGATAGCTGACGATAGGAGAACTCCCCATACTGAAGCCAAAGAAAATGCCGGTAAAGATAAAGTTCATATACATAATCACGCCGTAAGCTGCCACGCCGTCTTCACCGATAAAGCGCATCAACTGGTAATTATACAGCATGTTCACAATGGAAGAGGCCAAGTTCGACATCATTTCCGAAGATCCGTTAAAACACGTCCGCGCCAAGGCCCCGCCATCGAATTTGGTTTTCGTCAACCGTAACAGACTGCTGTTTTTGCAAGCGAAATAAATAAGAGGACCAATTCCCCCAAAAATTTGTCCAACAGCAGTGGCAATAGCGGCACCGGCCAGGCCCCAGTGAAATACTACGATAAATACATAGTCCAATACGATATTGGAAACACCTGCCACCACAGTGAAGAAAAGCCCCAATTGCGGTTTTTCCGCCGTGACAAGAAGTACCTGAAAGGCCATTTGCAGCATAAAGGCAGTAAAGGTGATGAAAAGGATGCGGGCATAGAGCACGCAGCATTCCAGCATTTCCCCTTCGGCTCCCAACGCCGATGATACCGAGGGGATCAGGAACCAACCCAAAACAGAAAATACAACGCCACAGCCAATGGCCACATAAATAATTAAGGAAAAAATACGGTTCGCCTTCTCATGTTCCCCTTCGCCGAGGGTTTTCGCCACCAGGGCGCTGCCGCCGGCGCCGAACATCAGCCCCACAGCCCCTAAAATCATCATTACGGGATAAATCAGGTTGATAGCGGCAAATGGAGTTTTCCCGACAAAGTTTGAAACAAAGACACCGTCTACCACGCTGTAAATCGAGGTAAAGATCATCATAATGATGGCGGGGAGGGTAAACCGCAACAATTTTTTATAAGTAAAATGCTCTGATAGTTGTATTTTCATTGCAATCCTTTCTCAATATCCGATTCTGTTTGCATCCACTCAATCTTTCAACAGTGGAAACAACGTCTTCTCAATATTTTCCCGCAAAAGCGCGATATAATCCCCGGTCGATCTCAATAAAGCCTTTTGTTCCTCAGAAGACATAGTTTCAAAAGCATGATTCTCCGCCGCTACCACGGGAAGAATGGTCTTCTCCATGAGCTTTTTGCCGGCATCGGTGAGATAGATGCCGACAGCCCGCCCTGCGCCGGGGACAAAACGGAGATAGCCGTCCTTTTCCAGCTTCCGTACCGAAGAATGAACCGTTTGCTTATTCAAGCAAACCAACGTGCAGATATCCTTTTGCGAACAGCCCTCTCCTAGCTCAAATAGGCTGTAAAGGATCAAAAAAGCGCTGTCAGACAGGTGCATCCGCACCGCGATTTCACGATAGAGAGCGGTAAACTGATGATACAAACGGTTAAACTCTTTCCAAGTAGCTCCCTGCACGCCATCCACAGTCATTCCCCCAATCGATTCAAGAACGCACTCGTAAAAAATATTCTAGTACGAAATCATACCGATGTCAAGAATTTCTTTACAAAATTACCGTTTTGAAATTGTAAAAGAATCCTGTGGGCATACTATGGAGAAAAAGGAAGTAGGGCTTATGAGAAAACATTGGACCCCATATTTATTAACAATTCTTATTGCAATCGCCCTAGGAATCATGCCAACAATCATCATACGCAACCAATTCTCACAGTATGGCAATTTAGATTTGCCCTGGTTATCTCTGCCAATGTGGGGTTTTCTCATGGTTTGGACACTGCTTTTGATTGTTTTGGGATGGTCCATGGCAAGAGTTTGGCAAGAAAAAAGCAAAGAACGAAAAAAAGCAGCGGTTTTTTACGCAGTTCAGTTGTTCATGAACGTGTTTTGGATGGTTCTCTTTTTTCAATGGCACATTTATCTTTTATCCTTTTTCTGGCTCCTGGCTCTAACCTTCACTGCTGCAAATATGGTGGAGAAATTCCGCATCGTTTCCGAGGCCGCCGCAAATATACAAATTCCCTATATAGCTTGGCTTGTCTATGCACTGTATTTCAATTTTGGCGTTTATTTACTCAATGGTGCACCAGTGTCTCTTTGACGGTTTTACATTGACATGGAGCGTTTTTGGCCTTATACTTTTATTGAAAAGGTTAACATCCAACAAAGGGGGAAACAATATGTTTTGCCACGAATGCGGAAAGGAATTAGACGAAAAAAGTATTTATTGTCCCAACTGCGGTGCGAAATGTCTCTCTAATCATCATGAAGAAATCAAAACCGCAGCGGAAGACAATGCAGCGCCTCTCAATAAGGAAGAAATCGATGCGACAACGGCTACGTCCGGTTCCCAGAGCACACCGAAGAAAAAATCAAGAACTCCACTTTACGCCGGGATCGGAGGTGGAATTTTAGCCGTCATACTTATCATAGTCCTGGTGATCACATTGGGAGGTAATGGACAAAATTCGGAAGATACTGCCGCCACCGCCACAACGGAATCTACCCAAACCGGCACGGTAGACTATTTCGATTACTTTGATCAAAGCGCAGGAGCGTTTATTCGCGAAACCGGCTTAGAATTGACGTTCCAGGATGGTTCCAATCTCTATAGCGGTTATGACGGCAATGTGGAACTTTCCACCGGCGATGAGGGGATTGACTACTTTAAACTGGGCGTTAAAATTGGAGATTCCTCCATTCTCGGCGTTTCCGTAGGAATGAATAAAGACGACGCCGCCACGGTCTTACAGAAAAACGGACTATATGAAGTGAAAACGGAAAATAACCACATCACATATAAAGAACAAAACGGGAAATACACTTTAGATCTGGGCTATTCTGTCAACGATGATACCATTAACAGTGTCACCTATGCTTTGGAAGCTGAGGAAAACTCCGATGAGGAAGAAGAGAATTCGGAAACCGCCGATAACAGTAGCCAAGAGGCCAGCGTAGATACGGGCAATACCTACAATTATTATTATTACAACGTGCCCTACACTCCGGACAGAAGCTATAAATACAGCAGCTATGACGGATATCTGTGGCCTACGGACCGCTACTATATATCCACTTCGGATCTGGCCAATTATACCCAGGACGAAGTCGCCGCCATTCGTAATGAGATCTACGCCCGCCACGGCTATGTGTTCAAGACAGATAAATGGAGCAGTTATTTCAACGCCAGGAGCTGGTATACTCCCAACTACAATTACAGCGAATCGTTGCTCACCGATGTTGAACGGGCCAATATTGACACCATTGTCAAATATGAAAAATCCATGGGATGGAAATAACCCCGATGATTTCAAAACAGAACATAAAAAAGACGGAAGTGATACTTCCGTCTTTTTTATGGCAGAACGCCGTCTTTTATGAATCTTTGGGGAGATGAAATAATACGATAAAGCACAGAAAATCTAATTGCTTCGGTCGTCCACAGAACTCTTTCGGGATTGCTTTTAGGGTGTCCGCAAAACTCATTCGGCGGTTCCTGCGTCCTGCCAATTTACAGGATAGAAAAGTTTCCCCACCTCACAAAAAAGCAGGGCGAGAAACTCTCGCCCTGTTATCACAATCCATTTACGATATATCTTAGTATGCAAATAAATTGATTTGGATCTGTTTGACCTGTTCCGACCATTCTTTTTCTAAAGCATTCCAATCCTTGGCCGGTTCAATTTTGGTCCATGTTTCATAAACCTGGCCTTCTTCTCTCTGATACAAATGAGAGTTGGTTGCTTCCTGAACGGCAGTGTAATACCAAGGATCCGGCTGACCGTCTTCGTCCACAGATTTCAGAACATTATCGGGCCATACCACCATGTCTTCGAAGTCTCCCAAGCCTGCGGGTAATACAAGACGTTCCAGAACATTGTTAATCAGCATCATAGTTTCTGCTCTGGTGATCATCTGGTCAGGTTTAAAGGTACCGTCGGGATAACCGTTGACCCAACCTTTGGTGGCGGCAAAGATAATGTAATCTTCCGCCCAGTGGCCGTCAATGTCGGAGAAGGAAGCATCCCCTTCGGTCAGTTTGTCAAAGCGAGTAGCGATGGTTGCCAATTCCGCGCGAGTAATGGGGTTGTCACCACGGAAGGTGCCGTCGGGATAACCGGTGATGATCCCGGCTTTGACTAAGGTTGCCACTTCGGTACTATACCAATCTTCCGCCTTGATGTCGGAATAAGCAGCGCCTTCATCCCAATAGGCCATGCGGCTATCATCTTCCAAGAGACGGAAGAAAATGGCTGCTACTTCCGCTCTGGTGATCTGGCCCTGAGGACGGACTGTACCATCGGGATAACCAATGATATAGGAAAAGTGGTCGCCTTTGTTCAGACGCGGTAGAGAATTATAAATATAAGTGACTTTAGTGAGACCGGTTTTGGCTACAATCCCGTCTTTCACAGCCTCGTTAAAAGCTTCTGCTGTTTCAAAAGTTTGGTTTTCCAATCCGCTGTCTTCCGGGTACACCACCACAATGCGATAAAGAGCGAAACGATTTTCCGCCAAAGTATCACTATCAATGGGAGCGCCCAGCTGATCCGGAGAATATTTTACTTCGGAAAAATCGGTGATCATAGCTTTAGAATAAGTATCGGCAGGAAGATCCAAGGTTTTCAGATCATCAGGGGTGCCTTCAAAGTAGGCGTGGGAGACCTTTAATACGCCAGTTTCGTAAGACAACTGAGGTTTTTCAAAGGGATCATCCGTTGCCGAGGGATTACCTTGGGTATCTTTGGCATTCAAAATCGCCGATTGATTGGCGTCTACAGTGTTTTCAAATACCGTAGGTTCTTCGGTAATGTCAGCAGTGAATACGCCACCTTCACTGCCTTTCAAGGCTACGGTGTAGGTCAGGGTTACTTTGTCGTTTTTGGTGATGGCTTTGTTGATGTTCCAGGTGTAGGAATTATCGCCCAAAACGATGGTGTAAAGATCGTTACCTTCATTGTCGCTGTAGGTGATGGTTTTGGATTCGGCGTCATAGGTGCCTTCCAAAGTCACAGCGGCTTCTTCGCCAATTTTTTCCGTCAATGTGAAGGTATCGGCAACGTCTTGTTCGTTAACGACGAGATCAACGTTATCACCCATAGTATCCACCACCCGGCTGCCGGGGCCCAGGAGATTGATGACTTCGTTGGCAATGCTGTCAAAGGCATCGCTCAAATCGCCTGTTTCACCGCCATAACCGGCTTTGGAGACTTTGGTATAGTAGTCGCTGTATTTTCCGATCCAATCACAGAATTTTTCGCCATAGGTGTAAACCGCATTGTTTTCATATTTATCTACACCATAGGCAACAGTAACCAGATTATATTTGTTAAAGATATTATCCTGTAAATAAGTCGCCGTTTTGTAGATGGATTTCTCAATGTTGGTATGGAGACAATCGGAGTTGATATTTTCACCGGTATCACTGATCTGCTTCCATTCATCGCTGTCAACGTCCCAATCAGTCCAACCAAGAATTGTTTCGATTTCTTTCACCTGAGAAGCATCGGGAAGAGAGCCTTCCGGTTCGGAACCGGCAGGACCTCGTCCCAGTTCTGTCGTCCCATCCTGCGCATATCTGATGAGAGTTTTGCTGTGAGGTTCACCGTCTTCCATCCAGTAGATGGGAATCCCGTCGCTGAGAAGCACCATATACTTGTCCTCGGCAGCCACATCAGTGTCAGCATCCAGCATTGCTTTGCCGGCCATCAAACCTGCCATCATGTTGGTGTCATTGGAAGCTTCAATGTTTTCAGCGGCAGCTTTTGCGTCTGCCACAGAAACGAGACCGTCGGTGAGATTATGGGCGGTTTTGTCAAAGGTGACGATGCCAACTTTGACATCTACATTGGTCTTTGCCGCCAAAATATCGCACAGTTCCTCCACCGCAGCTTTGGCTTCGGCAATATCTTCATCTTTCATGCTGCTGGAAACGTCGGCAACCAGAACAACATCGGCTTTGGTTTTCACGTCAGCAGCAGGGAGGGACAGGGTAACGTCCCACTGGTCGGCGGCAACGCGCTCTGCGGTTTTGGATTTGGAAACTGTCCAGGAATCACCATTGCCGGTATTGTCCTGGCCATTGGCGAAAACGCCGATGGAGGCTCCCACTACCATCACCACTAGAAGCATAAGAACCGCGAGTAACTTTGTCTTCTTCATGTAAGATCTCCTTTCTCTTTTGGATCATTATTTTTTACCGCAGCGAGATGTTTCACCGCAGCAAGACAGCAAGTTGCTTCAGATGCCTGCCTTTCAGCCATGGCATAAATACGTTGTTTGTCATTGGCAGCTTTGGTAAAAAATCTCATGAAAAGAGAATCTTATATGAATTGCAGGATTAATTCGGCATATCCTTTTGGCTTTAAAATTCTCAAGAGTTTACCCAATCCTAATGTATGAGGATTGTATGAAGAACATGATAAAAACTTTCCTCCAAAAAACGTGTAAACTTACCATACTCCTACAGAATTTGCAAGAGAAATGATATTGAGAATGATAAAAACAAAAATCAAGGAAATAAAAAAGTGCTGTGAACCTAAAAGGTGCACAGCACTGGATAAAAATTCTTTTATCGAAATGCAAACCAACCACGCAAGGTAGTACAAATTACTTGCAAAATACAAGCAATTCGAGTATACTAAATACGTGCGGTATGAGCCGAGAGCTCTTGGTCTGGGTGCTGCTTCACCCGGGCTGACCATTCAACGCTGCCAACGATTGAATGGATGCCGCATCTTTATTTCCTTTTGTCGGATTTGCCGACGGATTCATTATAAAACATCATCGTGAAAATTGCAAGCAAATTTGTAAAATTTATACATTATTATTTTTATGGAATTTTCATGGTGAAATTTATTAAGTACATAATACCGCTATTTCAACAATTACCTAAATAAAAAAGGAACAGCAATTTTCTGCTGTTCCTTTTCTTGTATATGATTATTTTTTTTCTTGCATGCTATTCCAGGCAATCTTTTCTATAAATTCCTCTGCCGAAGGAATCTTCCCATCGGGAAAATGCTTGATCCACTCTTGATGCACCTGAGGATCAGGATTCAGCATTGCAGAAGAAATAGCATCTTCAATCATTCGTTTTACTTTCCAATATGAAATTCCTTCAAGCTTTGCGATTTTTTGCATTGCCTTTTTGCCCTTCAAGTTGTCACCCCTTTTCATCTCTCGCAAGTTCCACAGAACCAAATCATTCGTCGTAGTGAATTCTGAAACAGAAAACTCTTTGCAGTTAAACTTTTGTCAAAAGATTAGGGATATAAAACAACAAAAGGTTTGCAAAAAATTCAAAAAAATTACTTTTTCTTTCATTATACCCTATCAATTACTTTTTTGGCAACAGAACGGCACAAAAAAAACCAAAAATCTTTTCAACATAAATCGACAAATTCCGAGATTTAAAAAGTAGTATCGACCTTTAAAACATAAAAAGCCCCAAAGCATACCCGCTTGGATGCTTTGGGGCTTTCAATACAACAATGAAACTTAACGTTTTTTTGTAATGACAACTTTACGGTAAGGTTCTTCACCTTCGCTGAACGTTCGAACTGCGGGATCATCCTGGAGAACCGTATGGATGATGCGGCGTTCATAAGGACTCATCGGTTCCAGAGAAAGGCTGCGACCGTTTTCTTTGACTTTACCGGCCAACTTCTTCGCTAGTTTTTCCAAAGTTTCTTCCCGTTTTTTCCGATAATTTTCCGCATCAAGAATATATTTATGCTTTTCCTGATATTTGCGAGAAACTGTGAGGTTGGTGAGATATTGCAGGGCATCAAGGGTTTCGCCGCGGCGGCCGATGAGAATGCCGAGATTTTCACCAACCAGATTCAATGTGGTAAATTGTTCCCCTTGTTCTACTTCAATATCAACATCAAGTTCAAACTTTTCAAAAATTTTTTTTAAGAAGTCAATGGCTGCGCCATCGGGATTTTCTTCCATAGAGACGCGCACCACTGCATCTTTGGCTCCAATTCCAAAAATACCTTTGCTTCCCTGTTCTAAAATTTCGATGTTCGTATCTTCTCGTTCTACACCGAGTTCAGCCAGAGCAGCTTCTATGGCAATATCAATTGTTTTGCCTGATTTTTCCACTGTTTTCATTGCATTACTCCTTATTTCCAGGGTTTATCGGGCAGGTTCTTTTCGTCACGCGCGGATTCATGGGAATGCGTATGAGGATGAGCGGGCTGCTGTTTCGCCTGTGCCTTTTCCTGTTGTTTTTTTGCAGCTTCTTTTCTCTGTTCTTTTAATTCTTCCGCAGCCTCTTTGCGCTGAAGTCTTTCTTCCGCCGGAGTAAATATCCCAGTTTTCAATCTGAAATTGATAAAGAGCGATTGCACGGCAGTAAGCAATCCATAGAAAATCCAGTAAAGAGCCAACCCTGCCGGGAATTGGCGTGCCACAAAAAAGAACATCACAGGGAAAATTACCAGCATCATCATCTGGGTTCTGTCTTTCAGATTGACGATGCTCATGGATTGCTGCAACAATGTCGTCAGCGCGCAAATCAGAGGTAAGAGATAAGGCCATTTCGTATTGGCCACCATTTGCGAAAGGTCATTGATCCAGAGAAAACCGTAGTAACCAGCGTCGATCAAACTTTGATCCGGAATCCAGTTGCGCATCCCATAAAATAAAATCATCAAGATAGGCAACTGAATCAGCAAGGGCAAACAACTGCTCATGGGATTAATCTTATGCTCCCGATAGAGTTTCATCGTCGCTTCTTGCCGTTTTTCCGGGTTATTTGCGTATTTTTCATTGATTTTCTTCATTTCGGGTTGAAGAACATTCATGCTCTTCATGCTTTTCTGCTGTTTAACGTTGACAGGGTGTGTCAACAATTTTACAATCAAAGTCAACAGAAAAATAGCAAGAGCAAAACTGGGTAATCCGATCATTTCCGTGAACTGGAACAGACCGTTAAGGATTCCTCCCACAATGGTTACGGTAAAGGAATCCTGATTTCGGACAATATTGCCGTCTTCATCGACGTTGCCCCCCATGGAACAGCCGAAAGCGGCCAGTGCCAAGCAGAGAATCAATAATATAACGAGTAACTTCTTTTTTTTCATATTATTATAATCCTTTTTCCCATTTATTTCACTGGGTCGTAGCCGCCTTTGCTGAATGGGTTGCAGCGCAAAATACGCCATATTGCCATGGCGCCGCCTTTCAAAATGCCGTGTTTTTGCAACGCCTCCACAGCATATTGAGAACAGGTAGGATAATATTTACAGCAGGGCGGATGCATCGGCGAAATAAATTTTTGATAAAAACGAATGAGAAAAATAAAGATTTTCCGCAATTTACTTCACCTTCTTTGCCAAGTTTAAAACGTCGGATCTTAATTTTTCAAAGGGCGTATCCTTGGCTTTGCTGCGGGCAATGAAAATATAATCATATCCGGGCAAAAAAGCTTCGCTGTTGAGACGGGTGATCTCCTTCAGCCGTCGTCGCACCTTATTACGAACCACAGCCTTACCCACTTTTTTCGAAACAGTGAACCCAACTCTATAATAGGGTCTCGTGGTTTTCCGATAGCAAAGAATCACCGCTCTACCGTTAAGAGAACGTCCTTTTTTATAGGTCTTGGTAAAATCTTTTCGTTTTTTCAGACGGTTTGTATCTTCCAATTTCGCCTCTTTTTCCGGGTCTTGGTTATGCGCTTAATCTTTTTCTGCCTTTTGCTCTCCTGCGTTTCAGGACTTTTCTGCCGCTGGCATCAGCCATTCTGGCACGAAAACCGTGAACTTTTTTATATTGGCGTCTTTTCGGTTGATAAGTTCTTTTCATTTTTTTCCCTCCTTACGATTTGGGTCTCGAAATTTTACGACTACCGACAAAATAAAAGAAAACGAAAAAATGGCATAGAAATACCCTCTGCCGGCGTTCGCAGTATTTCTATTATATATCAGCCATTTCAAACTGTCAATACGGAATCCCAAAAACCCCTCAAAGATTCAAAATAACAAATTCCTCAATATCAAAGACTTCATCCGCCCAGTCCCGATAAAAGGTTGGGTCATGAGAAACAAGAATTACAGTCCCTTGAAAATTCACAATGGCCTTTTTTAGAATTTCCTGGGCGTCGGTATCCAAATGATTGGTAGGTTCGTCCAAAATGAGAAAATTTGAGGGAGTCAACGTCAATTTACAAAGTTTTACCTTACTTTGCTCTCCTCCGGACAATGTTGCGATGGACTGCACCGCGTGATCGGAACGGATGGCGCAACGAGACAATGCCGCCCGAGTCTCTTTCACGGTCATTTTGGGATAGAGATTTTGAATGTAGTCCATGGGGGTAAGCGAATCGTCTTCCCATACAAGATCCTGGGCATAGTAACCGATTTTGGTACGCTCCCCAAATTGAAACTTGCCACCCAAAGCGGGGATTTCTCCCACCAGTGTTTTCAGAAGGGTACTTTTGCCTATGCCGTTAAAACCGGTAAAGACCATTTTCTTCCCTGTGGCTACGGTAAAACTCAATTTCGGCAGGAGGGAATAGTAATATCCTACCTCCAGATCGGTCACCTCCAAAGCTTTTTGCGTGGAGATCGATTCATAGGGGAACTTAAAATTGGGTTTGACCACAAATTTCGGCGCGGCGATCTTCTCCATTTTATCCAACTTTTTCTGGCGGCTTTTGGCCATGGCTGCCGTGGAAGCCCGCACCTTGTTGCGGGCGATATAATCTTCCGTGCGTTCGATCTCCCGCTGTTGGCTCTCATATCGACGGAGATATGCAATCTCCTGTTGCTCCTTCTGTTTTAAATAGGATTGATAGCCGCCGCTGTATTTCTTGATGGTATTAAATTCCAGGTCGCAAATGCAGGTGCATGTGCGATCCAAAAAATCAGCGTCATGGGAAATAATGATAAAGGCGCCTTTAAATCCTTTTAAAAACTTCACCAGCCAATCAACATGTTCCGTGTCGAGAAAGTTGGTGGGCTCGTCCAGTAAAAGGACCTGGGGATTTTCCAGAAGAAGCTTGGCGAGGATGACCTTGGCGCGCTGGCCACCGCTGAGTTTTCCTAAGGGACGGTCCAACCCCAAGGGCGTGATGCCGAGACCGGCGGCGACCTTTTGAACCTCACTGTCAATGGCGTAGAAATTCCGCTGTTCCAACTGGTCTTGCAGATTGGCGGCGGTTCGCACCAAAATGGGATCGGGGTTCGTCAACAATTCCTCGTTCACCTTTTTGAGCTTTTGTTCCGCTTCAAAGAGATCTTGAAAGGCGGTTCGTAAATAATCAAAAATCCTTTGGCTTTCATCGACCTTTGAATATTGATCCAAATATCCCACGTGAACTTTGGACTGCCAACGGATAAATCCTTCATCGGGCACCACTTCGCCAACTAAAGTTTTTAGAAGTGTGCTCTTGCCGGCGCCGTTTTGTCCAACGAGGCCCATATGTTCGCCTTTAAACAATTCAAAACTGGCATTTTTGTATAAAATCTTATCACCGTACTGATGAGAAATATTGTGAACTTCCAACAGACTCATGGTTGACTCCAAATAAAAAAATGAAACGGTAAGGCTACCGTCAAAATCCAAAAGGGATCATATTTGCACCGAAATGGTCTGAAATTTCTCAATTTCGACCATTTTTTATTATAAATTCTGCTACTTTATTTGTCAACGTTGAGCTTTTGTTCTGACATGGCTCGTTTCAAATCATCGATGGTCTTCATAGGCCAGGGATCCACTCCTCGGAGCAACGAGAGATAATAAGAAACCCAAGCACCGAAACTTAGGGATTCCAAAAGGCGACCGGGCAGAGTCTCGCCCTTTCCCCAATGTTCCTCCACGGTGCAACGATGTTTCCGCAAGACCTGTCCAGAAAGATCGAACCTTTGGGCGATGCGCTGATGCTCCCCTTGATCCCGCAGGAAGATGACGGAAGCCCGATCCATTGCCATAATTTCGTTGTGATTTACTTCGGGCAGTACCCCCCAAAAGGCAGAACATTGGGCGTTTTCATTGATTTGATTTTTCATACTGCGGGCGGCAAGATCTGTCAGCCCCCGGCTACCCCAAATTACAATCGTAGAATCTCTCAGCTTCAGAGCCAGAGCTTTGGCGGGATTTTGCGTCGTAGCAACAGAGGGACGATAATGCAGTGCAGCGTCACGGGCAGCTAAATAGCAGTCGAACCACTCTTTATCCGATACGGAAATAATATTCATACGGCTCAGCCACATCAAAGGCGGCAAAGCCAGATACCCCAGAGCCATACGGGGTAAAAATCCTTTTGGCACAAGACAGAGGGCCGTACCGTCCTCTTTGGCCTTTTGGCCCAGACGTCCTCCGGAACAAATCGCAACCACAGCGGCACCGCGCTTTTGCGCCTCATCGTAGCAAGCCAAGGTTTCTTCAGTATCGCCGGAATAACTTAAAGCGATGACCAAAGTGTTTTCGTCAACACAAGGCGGCAGGGAATAATCCCGTACGACCCAAAACGGTAAGGAACTCCGTTTTTGCCCCAGAGAAGCAACAAAATCCGCCGCCAAAGCAGAACCTCCCATGGCACAAAAAATCACGGATCGCCACGGCCTTTGGGGCAAAAGTTCCATGGTTTGTCCCAGCATAAGGCTATGGGAACACTGCGCAGGGAACGCTTCGAGACAAGAACCCATATGGTGTGAATCACTTTTCACCGCAGCTTTTTTATCCAAAAAAGAAGAGAGAGTCACTTT
>CAJFVQ010000079.1 GCA_904420535.1 Candidatus Cryptoclostridium obscurum | reverse complement strand
TCTGAGCGGCATTACGCTGCATCATACTCAGAACCAAATCGCCGTTTGAGTCTGTGCCAGGTAAAGCAAGAAGGTCAACTAAATCAGTTTGCCCCCCCCCGGTACAATTGTCCTTATTTTGGTAATAGCATTTTCAGCTTGCCCATCATTTCCCAATGATTGAGCTGCCCAAGCCGTAGACGGCAATAGGGAAAAAGCCAGTATCAAGGCTACTAGCAAGCCTATCCCTCTCCTTTTTGTTTTCATGTTTTTCCTCCTTGTTTTTGCGTTGACTATTACAGCGTAAACTCAGTTTTTCACCGGAATATGCCAACAAATCGCAGGCCATCGCCATTTATCCTCGCATCAAGCAGACCACCGTTGTAATATCACCTTTAGCATCCATGCTATTTGGATAGATAGCCAATAGCAATTCCGCCGGATGCTGCCGGTCTTCCACATGGTTTCATATCACCTCCATCTTTCACTCGTTAGCAGCAAGCTATATTGTTTTTAATTAATTCAGAAAATTTATAATTGAAAGAATAATATATAACATAGTAATAAAAGTATTTTAACATAAGTATTCTTTTGACACAATATGTATCAAAAAGTCGATAATATTTTTATATAAGTCCTTTATAAATTAATAAAACAAAAAACCAACATTTTAAGAAGAGTAGACCTTACTATCATATCCCAGTTGAGATAACGATCTGTCAACAACCGATCATAACAGCAGAAAAAAGTAGATAGGCATTGCTACTGCAATGCCTATCTACTTAGTGTGTTCAGTTGTTATCACAACAATTAGACCATCATATATCTTACGCTTACGCGAAAAATTTTTATGATGAAACTTTCAAAGCCCCTCTCCTTCTGTTATCCGCTTTTCCGAAAGAAGTCGAGCTTCCCCGATTAACGTCTCAATTCTCGCCAAAAGAACCTCCTTATTCAAACCGGATTGCGCAGAAAAAACGACGAGCTCGTCCTCGGTCAATCCCAATTCTCGCTTCATCATGGCTTTATTTTTGGCGATTTCATTTTTACTGAGCTTGTCTGCTTTGGTGGCAACGGTGAGATATGGCAAACCTGAGGCCTTTAAATACTCACTCATTTGATGATCCAAGGCGCTGGGCGGGTGCCGTAAATCAATGATCTGCCATACCATCATCCTGCGGCCGCTGGTAAGGTATGAATCTACCATTTTTTTAAAATTGTTTTGTTCCGCATGGCTTACCTTAGCATAACCGTAACCGGGCAAATCTACGAAATACCAAGTGTCGTTGATACCATAGAAATTCAGCGTTCTGGTTTTACCGGGACTGGAACTGGTACGGGCCAACCCTCTACGGTTAATCAGCCGATTGATCAGCGAAGATTTTCCCACATTGGAGCGGCCTGCCAATACAATATCAAGAGATAATTCCGGGGGATACTGGTCCCGCCGAACTACCGTGGCCGCAACCTCGGCTTTTTTGATTTTTATCATGCTTCTTTCTCCAAAAGCGCCAAGGACAATACTTCATCCACATGACCGCAAAGATGGAATTTCATTTTCCGTGCGATATTTTCCGGAATCTTTTCCAGATCTTTCTGGTTTTCTTTGGGTAAAAGCACCGTGCGGATCCC
The DNA here is from genome assembly GCA_904420535.1 of Candidatus Cryptoclostridium obscurum. GTDB lineage: Bacteria > Bacillota > Dehalobacteriia > UBA7702 > UBA7702 > Cryptoclostridium > Cryptoclostridium obscurum. The sequence goes on along the minus strand of CAJFVQ010000079.1, from coordinate 23,754 downwards.
CGAACTATAAGCGGCCAAAACTTTTTCTTTTACACCGCCAATGGGAAGCACCCGACCCAACAGGGTAATTTCTCCGGTCATGGCAATATCAGGGCGGACTTTCCTGCCGCTGAGTTGCGAAGCCAATGCAGTCACCATAGTAACGCCGGCCGACGGACCGTCTTTGGGAATGGCGCCTTCGGGGACGTGGATATGGATATCGATCTTTTCTTCAAAATGATCTTCCAACCCCAATTGATCCGCAATGGAACGGACGTAGGTGAGGCTGGCTTGGGCGGATTCTTTCATTACATCGCCCAGTTGGCCCGTTAATTGCAGTTTGCCGCTGCCCGGAATGGTTTGAACTTCTACTTGAAGAATTTCACCGCCCATTTCTGTCCAGGCAAGACCTGTCACGACACCGCACATAGGTTCTTCCATGGCTTTATCTTTAGAGAAACGGGGGATTCCCAAATAATCTTTGAGATTCTTTACCGTAACCTTTACAGATTCAGTTTTTCCCTGGACAATCTCTTTTGCGGCTTTGCGACAGATCGAAGCAATGCTGCGGCTTAAATTGCGGACTCCAGCTTCTCTTGTATAAAGACGAATTACTTCTCGCATGGCGTTTTCGGAAATTTGAAGCTGGTCCTCGGCCAAAGCGTGCTTTTCCATTTGCTGAGGGACCAAATGCTTCATCGCGATATTTAATTTTTCATCTTCCGTATAGCCGCTGATTTCCACCACTTCCATGCGATCCAACAACGGACGGGGAATATTGGAACGAACATTGGCTGTTGTAATAAACATGACTTTAGACAAGTCAAAGGGAGATTCAATATAATGATCACTGAAGGTATTGTTTTGTTCCGGATCCAAAACCTCCAGTAACGCCGAGGATGGGTCGCCTTTATAATCGCTGCCAAGCTTATCTACTTCATCCAATAAAAACACCGGATTTTTGCTGCCTGCAGCCTTCATGTTTTGAATCACACGTCCCGGCATGGCACCGATATAGGTACGACGATGGCCGCGAATCTCCGCTTCATCTCGCACGCCTCCTAAGGACATACGGACAAATTTTCGATTTAATGCCCTGGCAATGGACTTTGCCAGAGATGTCTTCCCAACTCCGGGAGGACCGGTCAGACAAAGGATCGGGCCATTCATAGATTTGGACAACCGACAAACCGCCAAATATTCCAAAATCCGCTCTTTGACTTCTTCCAAACCGTAATGATCTTCGTTCAGGATATCTTCCGCAGCATTTAAATCGGTACTGTCTTTTGTTTCCTTATGCCAGGGAAGATCAATCAACCAGTCAAGATAATTGCGAAGTACTGTGGCTTCGGCCACGGCTCCTGACATTTTAGCCAGACGATCCACTTCTTTTAATGCTTTTTCCGTAGCTTCTTTCGGCATCTTTGCCTTTTTAATTTTTTCGCGATATTCTTGACATTCGGCGTCTTTGTCTTCGTCCTCACCCAACTCTTTGTTGATGGCTTTAATCTGTTCCCGCAGGTAATATTCGCGCTGGTTCTTTTCCATTTGCTTTCGTACTTCGCCGGCGATTTTTTTATCCAGATCTAGGATTTCCGTTTCTTTGGAAAGATGGAGCAACAAAGTCTGGAGCCGCTGCCTTACATCCAAGGTTTCCAGATACGCCTGTTTTTCCGTTAACTTAGCAATCACCTGGGAAGCGATGATATCCCCTAAAATGGAAGGCGTTTCCGCCGTCAAAATGGAAGCCATAATTTCCGGCGGTATTCGTTTCGACAGACCACTGTAATTCTCAAACTCTGCCGTAACGCGGCGCGCATAGGCCTCAAGTTCCAATTCATTGTCGCCAATCTCATCCATTAAAACGTAGGCTTCCGCTTCGATATAGGTATCATTTTCCACAAAATCCACAATTTCCGCACGGTCAACACCCTCCACAATGATACGAAGCGTACCACCGGAAGGACGGATCACTTGTTTAATTGTGGCAATGGTACCAGTAGCATAGATATCGTCAAGGCCAGGATCATCGATATGGATATCTTTCTGCATGGCCAAAATAATTTCCTTGCTCTCGTAGGATAGCGCTTCATTGATGGCTTTGATACTTTTTTCTCGTCCCACATCCAGCTGCATCACAGAATGGGGAAACACCAAAACGCCGCGAAGGGGTAATACTGGCATATGGAATGTTTCCAGCGACGAAACGGACAAATTATCCTGTTCTGTTTCATCAAAATGAGAAAAATCTTCACAGTTCTTTGTAGTGTCCCCTTCATTTTTGGTAGGATCATATTCATCAAAATGTATGACATTTTCTTTATTTTTGTTTGTCAATGACTCATCCTCCTGAACTTCTTCAAGATATTGTACTATATCATATCCCATTCACAGAAAAAATTCAAGGTTTTTATGAGAAATATCCTTGATTTTCCTGTGAATTGTGATATACTTATTACAATTAGTGACAATAATATCACACTAACAGCTCTGTTCTACAGAGGAGGCCCTTTTTATGAAAAATAATATCAAACAATACCGCATCAAAACTAATTTATCCCAGAATGATCTGGCGCTTAAAGTCGGTGTTACAAGGGAGACCATCAGTCGCGTAGAATCGGGACGCTGCAATCCCTCGTTAGAATTGGCGTATAAAATAGCAAAATGCCTCAATACCACCATAGAGGATATTTTTCACCTGGAAGAAAAAAAAATTCTACAATAAAATCAGGGGGTTGTTACCAGTGAACCTTAAAATTACGACAGATAGCACCTGTGATCTCTCATTAAAACTAATCGAACAGTACAAAATCGAAATAGTCCCTTTATCCATCCAAATCGGAGAAAAAAGTTTAAAAGATGGTTTGGAAATTTCCGCACAACAAGTTGTTGATTCTTATGAAAAAACTGGCATCTTAGCCAAAACCGCAGCTGTATCCATTGGGGAATACATTGAAGTGTTCCGCAAATGGCGAAAGCAGGGATACCATGTTATTCACATCAATATCAGCAGCGAGTTCTCTTCCTGCCATCAGAATGCAATACTTGCCGCCGAGGAAATAGGTGGCGTTACTGTCCTTGATTCACGAAACCTTTCAACAGGACAGGGACATATCGTAATAAAAGCGGCAAAAATGGCAGAAGAAGGGAAATCGCCCGATGAAATCAAATCCTTTATGGAGCATTATGTTAATAAAGTGGATGCAAGTTTTTTGTTGGATACTTTAACTTATTTACATAAAGGCGGACGTTGTTCCGCTGTGGCTGCTTTAGGGGCTAATTTGATAAAGCTAAAACCATGTATCGAAGTAAAAAACGGAAAAATGAGTGTTGGTAAGAAATACCGCGGTGATCTCGCTAAATGTTATCGTCAGTATATAAAAGATCGTCTATCCCAAATCGAATCTCTGGAAGACGAACTTATTTTCGTCACACATTCTCCATGTGAACAAAAAATTATTGACACAGCAATAGGTGAAGTGACAAAATATAATTACTTCAAAGATATTGAATTGACAACTGCTGGATGTACGATAACCAGTCATTGTGGTCCCAATACCCTAGGGATTTTATATATTAAAAAATAACAGAGGAATCATATGTCCTTTATTCATTTTTTACAAAGAAATAAGCTGATGCCCGTCATCTGCATTGTAATTTTTCTTCTCATTGTCGGCGGCACGCTGCTTTATCTATGGCAATCCGGTTTTTTTGAACTGGTGCGCAATATTGATGAATTAAAAGCATATATCGAAGATTTGGGAGCGGCAGGACCGATCTATCTCTTTTGTTTACAGATCCTTGACGTAATTATCATGCCCTTTATCGGCGGTTTTTCCGCCATTGCCGGAGGCATTGTTTTTGGTTTCTTCAAAACATTCCTCATTTGCTCCGGAGGCATCATTGTAGGATCTTGCATCAATTATGCTTTAGCACGATATTTTGGCCGTCCCATTGTAGAACTTTTCGCGAAAAAAGAAACGGTAGATAAATACTTAAACTCTTTTGAGGAACGGAAAAAAACATTATTGTTCATTATGTTCTTTTTACCGGGATTTCCCGACGACCTTTTATGTTTCGTCGCGGGAATTTCCGGAATCGGATGGCGATTTTTTATTTTCGCCGCGGTTTTAGGGCGCCCATGGGGCCTTATCATCAGTACTTTATTGGGTACCGGCGCGCTGCATATCCCTTTCTGGGGATACATTATCATTGGAGCGGCATTCCTCGGGATCCTCATCATTTCCTGGAAATATGGCGCTGCCATGAAAGAATGGATCATCTCGAAATTTTCACACAAACACCATCATCCCAAAAGCTAATAAACAGCCAATGAAAAAATAAAACGAGAGCAATGCTCTCGCTTTTTAATTATATGGAACATGCTTCAAAATCCCCATAAAAGGAACGGGGAAAATCATTTCGCCCCTCCGTTATTTTAATGTGGCGATGGTGACGCCGGCCCCGCCTTCATAATATCCGCCAAGGCGTTGCTCTTTGACGCGGGGATCTTTTTTCAATCGCTCATAAACCATTTTTTTCAATACTCCGGTACCCAACCCATGAATGATGCGGACAGTTTCAATATTGGCCATAACAGCGTCGTCTAGATATTTATCCAGATCCATCCAGGCTTCTTCCCCGGTCATACCGCGAAGATCAATTTCCGATTTCAAAGTCTTTGCTTTGGAAGCGGAAAGTTGGGCATGGCGTGTACGGGCAATTTCCTTTTCACCGTGATGGGGAGCGCGAAGGTCCTTGATTTTCATATTCACCTTCATAATCCCCGCTTGAATGGACACCTCTTTGTCGTTGATGATTTCTACAACATTAGCGTTTTTCTTTAAACGAGGCACATAGACTTCGTCACCAATATTCACACGATCCAAAGGCTTTCCCCCGTAAGTTGGCTCTACCCATTCCGGCGCCATGTTTTCAATTTTCTTTACTTTTTCCCTAGCCTGACGCATGGTGGTTTCCCGCGCTTTGGCATTCTCGTCGTTGACCAAAGATTTCAATTCCTTAACCAGCGTTTCCGCCTCACGCCGTTTTTCCCGCACGATACGATCGGCTCGTTCTCGAGCTTTCTCCATCATTTGGGATTCTTTGATTTTCAAAGCTTCTTCTCTGTTTCGGATCTCCCGCTCCATCTGTTCTACCCGGGCCTTCAGTTCTTTCGCCTCTTCTTTGGCCTTTTCCGTTTCCACACGGCCCTCTTCCAAATTTGCCAAAAAATTAGCGACTTCTTTGGCTTCTTTCGACATGTACTCATCTGCCTTGGCAATGATATTAGAACTGACACCGAGACTCAAAGCAATATCAAAGGCATTGCTGCGACCGGGGATCCCCATCAACAGACGATATGTGGGGCGTAGGGTATCAATATCAAACTCTACACTGGCATTGGCAAGATGTTCATGGTTATAAGCGTAGGCTTTTAATTCACTGTAGTGGGTCGTAATAATGACCTTTGCACCTTTGGCCAACAACGTGTCAATGATAGCCATGGCCAGGGCAGCCCCTTCCACCGGGTCGGTTCCCGCGCCCAATTCATCGAGAACCACCAAATTGTTTTTTCCCGCCTTTTCCAAGATATTGACAATATTGACCATATGCGAGGAGAAGGTACTCAAAGATTGTTCGATGGATTGCTCATCGCCAATATCAGCATAGATGCCACGAAATACCGCCACCTTACTGCGGTCTGCTGTAGGGAGATGAAGCCCTGCTTGGGCCATGAGAACAAAAAGTCCGGCAATCTTCAAAGAAACCGTCTTGCCGCCGGTATTGGGTCCGGTGATAATAATACCGGAAAGTTCTTTTGACATTTCCAAATCAATGGGGACCGCACTTTCTCCCAACAGGGGATGGCGAGCTTTTTTCAAATGAAGATCCCCCTGATCGTTAAGGATCGGTTCGAAAGCATCCCAGCGAAGGCTCAGACGACCTTTGGCAAAAATAAAGTCCAATTCTGCCAGCACAGCGATGTTTTCCTTTAACTCCGCCGCGTTATCTCGTACCATCCCGGAAAGGCGGGCCAAAATTCGCCGAATTTCCTCTTCTTCTTTGCCGTGAAGACGCTTCAAGTCGTTATTGAGATCCAAAACAGACATTGGCTCAATAAATAGCGTAGCGCCACTGGCGCTTTGGTCGTGGATCAAACCGGGCACCTGGTTGCGGTATTCCTGGCGCACCGGCACCACGTAACGTTCATTACGAATGGTAATGATGGGATCCTGCAAATATTTGTTCTGGTTGGGGTTTCGGATCAATCCTTCCAATTTATCTTTGATACGGTCGTTGGCCACGCGAATCTGCCGCCGAATGCTGCCTAGCTCCACGCTGGCAGTGTCGAGGATACTGCCGTCATCGCCGATGGCGTCTTCAATGGCAGTCTCCAAAGAATTAATAAAGTTGATGCGTCCGGCCAGACCTTTTAAAATTGGAAAGTCCTCTTTTATCTGGGAAAGATTCAGTTTCACCCGTTTCCCGGCTTTTGAAGTACTTAAAATTTCTAACAGACGGCTACCGTCCAATACGCCGTTTTTCTGCGCCAAAGCCACGGCATCTTTGACATTGCGAATACCCCCCAGGGAAAAATTGGGCTGCATCATTAACACTTCTCGCGCCTCAGTAGTTTCCTTTTGGCGGGCGGCAACAACGCCCAAATCTCGACTGGGAGTTAATTGTTCCACCAATTCCTTTCCCAAAGAGCTACTGCACTCTTTCGAAAGGATATCCATAATTTTATCATATTCCAATTTTTTTAATGTTTTTTCGTTCATGTTTTTACTCCACGATAAAAATGACCTTTGGTAAATCCGCGATTGGAATAAATCTGTACCGATGCGACAAGAGATTCTTTTTGATATTCCCCTTCTCCTTTGGAGAGGGCTTGTTCCCTTGCAGCTCGATATAATTTGATAATTTCTTTTAACGAACCGATGTCGTAAAATTGTCCCTCAATGCGCCATACCTGAAAATGGGAAAGATGATCCAGTTCATCGATGAGGCAAAGATCCTTACAATTATAAAGATTCATATTGTGATAACGATCCCCCACAACGGGGAACATCATGCCCATACGATCCTTCAAATAAAACGTATTTCCATAACAGGAATAACCGCAAGGGACTTTCGCCTGGTTTTTTCCTAAAACAGCACCGATAACACAGTGACGGCTCACTATCATGGGCATCGGCCCGTGAATGATCACCTCTTTTTCTCCTGCCGTGCGAGCCATAGCACCAAGTTCTTCCTTTCTCAATTCCAGAGATGAGGTTACCCGTTCAAACCCCATATCATATAATTCCCGTGCCGTAAATTTATTAAAAACGTTTTGAGAGTAGTCACCGTAACAATGCTTTACAGAAGGAAACCGTTCTTTCAGTAATATGTCGCCGGCTTGGCCGCAGAGGAAAGAATGAAAGCCATGGGACACAGCAGTTTCGATATCCCGCTCCGTCCATGTTTTTTTCTCATCCTGCCGCACCACAGGCAAAGCGTAAGCCAGCAAATTGGGAAATTCCTCATTGATCTCAGCCAACTGTTTCCATTGATGATCGGACATTGATTCCAAACCAAAATGAGGTGCAAAATAAATCAATTCCGCGCCGCTGTCCATAGCAGCTCGTACTTGATGAATATCACGGACTTTTACCGCAATCTTCGGCACATTATGCTTCATTTTCTCCTTGGTCAAAGCTAGGAATTCATTTTTTGATGTAACAAAAGGATAATTTTTCACAACAGGATGGCGTTGTTCCCTTTGCCGATCCAACTGCTCCACCAATTCCCGCCGTGTTTGATTTAATATGCTGGCAGGCAGAATGATGCCGTCATCCAAAACAGCATGGAGTTTTCCCATCACATAACCACTGCCGCCGAGACGGCCCAACTGTTTCTTGATCATAGATTCGTCGGTGGCAGTTTTGGCCGCCGCCTCTACGATATAATTGGCAACCACTTTTGCATTTATGCCGCAGCTGTCCGTCGCGGAGATTTCCAAGGCCTGACCCAACAGGGCTTTGACCGTAAAATCGACCTTGAGGTCCCAAGAGACATTTTCATAGCTGGAAGAGGCTTCCTCCATCATTCGCGCGTCATAAGTTTTAAAAACACGATCTCCCTTATGGATCCGTCCAGGAAGATGAATTTCCGCTTCCTCCCCAGGGTATGCCACCGTTGTATTTTTGCGATTAACTCGCAAGTCCGAAACCGTGCAGCCGACACGACCGCCGACTTTGACCCAAACCTCGATTCCGTCTCCCAAACGAAGTTCCCGTTCCAGATCAAGGGTAATGATCTTGCCGTTGACCTTGCTCACACGTCCCAACAAAACGCCGCGGTTATTGGGTTTTTGGTGGCTCATCAAATTCAGCCCCGGGTTACCGTGCAGGTATCCAGAAGTAAAATCGCGATTAAAGACCTGTTCTACCAAATCAGCATCTTCGACGGAAATTCCATCTTGCCCTGCCAGTAAATGATCGATAGCATGACGGTAAACGCGTCCCACGGAAGCAACATATTCGGGGCGGCGCATTCTTCCTTCTACTTTTAGTCCATGGATTCCCAATTCCATAAATGATTTTAAATCATTTAAGGTGTTCAAGTCCCTGGGACTCAGCAAGTGACTGGGCTTTCCCGAAAGACTTCCCACAAAGGGATCCCAAAGCTGGTAGGTCATACGACAAGGCTGCGCGCATTGACCACGGTTTCCGCTGCGGCCGCCGATGAGGCTGCTCATCAGGCATTGTCCGGAATAGCTGATACAAATCGCCCCGTGACAAAAAACTTCCAGTTCCAGTTCGGGAACGGCTTCACGAATGGCTTTGATTTCACGGAGTGTCATTTCCCGAGCCAAGATCACCCGGCGAAAGCCGAATTCATAGGCCCAGCGCGCCGTATCCACATTATGAATGGTCATTTGGGTGCTGCCGTGCAACGTAAAAGCTGGCAGGAGCGCTTTCACCGCTCCTGCCAAACCGAGATCCTGTACGATCAAAGCATCAACGCCCAAATCGTAAAGAAATTTCACATAGTCCAGTGCCTGTGAAAACTCGTTGTCCCCCACCAGGGTATTCATGGTAACATAAAGTCGTATCCCACGACTGTGGCAAAGTTTCACGGCCTGTTTCATTTCATCATCGCTAAAATTGCCCGCGCCGGCCCGGGCGCCGTAACGACTGCCTGCCAAATACACGGCATCGGCACCATTGGCCACGGCGGCCTTTAAAGATTCAAATTTGCCCGCGGGCAACAGCAATTCTGTCTGATGCAGCATATCTGCCTCCGGCTTATACGATTTCGATCTTGTTCAATTCCTCCAGAAGACTTTGGTAATCGTCTTCCAGCTGATTCATCTCATCCCTTAACTCGAGGCATAAAAGCACAGCGGCTCGGGTTGGAGTAAGAGACGGATTTTGTTCACGGAGTTCCTTCAAACGATAATCAATTCCCCTGGCAAGTTCACGGACATAGGCAGCATCATGGTCTGTTTTTAAGCCGAGACTTTGCCCCGCCACCGTAACAGTGATACGTTCCGATTCACTCATGGTAACACCTCCTAAATACCCTTTCACTGTGCTTCTCTTTCATAACATTAAAACAGTATAGAACTCAGGAACGCAAAACTGCACCGAGATCCTTCTCTAAAGCATCTTTGATGCGCTCCACAGAATCATTGATTTCCTCTGCTGTAAGGGTACGCTCTTTCGTCTGAAACAGCAAACTGTAAGCAAGGCTCTTTTTCCCCGCTTCGATTCGTTCTCCTTCATAAATATCAAATAATTTCACGCTGGTGAGATATTCTCCACCGGCTTTTTTCAATACTTCCTCAATGGAGCCTGCCGTCACATGAACGTCAGCCACAAAGGCCAAGTCGATCTCGACTGCAGGATATTTAGATACGGATTCATAAACGATGGTCTGATCCGATTCCCGACAAAGGATGGAAAAGTCCAGATCAAAAACGACGGCCCGTTGAGGCATATCATAATACTCCATCACGGTGGGATGGATCTCGCCAATATAGCCAAGATATTGACCATTTACATAGATGCCGCCGCAGCGACCGGGATGAAGGAATGGCTCTTTTGCCTCTGCCTTTAATTCCCATTGGGAAATACCGAATCCCTGAAGAACCATTTCCAAAATGCCTTTCATACGGTAAAAATCTACAGCTTTGGCCTGATTTCGCCAGCTTTTGGCAGACTCTCCGCTGATTAACGCCGCTACATGGGAGGTCTCTTTGGGAAGGCCTTCCCCTTCCACAGGTTCAAAAATATGGGCGTATTCATAAAGGGCCAGATCTTTATTTTTCCGTTTCATGTTACGGGCCGCCACCGTCAGAAGGGAAGGAAGTAAAGTAGTGCGCATCACGCCCTGTTCATCGCTGAAGGGGTTCATGATTACCACGCTGCGGCGACGGTAATCATCCTTTGCCAGGAGTAAATCATCGTAATGCTTTTGATTCATGAAACTGTAAGTAATGATTTCGTTAAAACCTGCCGCAGTCATCAGGGAACGAATCTTATCTTCCATTTTCTGGGAAAATGTCTTTTTACCTTCTGTCATTTCTCCTTCCGGCAAAGACGTGGGGATCTTATCATAACCGTAGATCCGCGCTACCTCTTCAATGAGATCCACCTCTCTGGTAATATCCTGACGATAATAAGGCACGGTAATCTTCAACCCGCCGTCAATGGGCTCCATGGGGAAGGTAAGAGCCGCCATGATCTCATCTACGGCTTTGGCAGGGACTTCCAATCCTAATGTGGCGTTGACCGTGTCGTAGTGGAGTTCTACCACTGATTGGGCAAAACTACCTTCATGACTATCCAGGACACCGCCGATCAGAGTACCGTCAGCCAATTCGCAGATCAACTGACAGATCCGCTCTGAAGCACGAATCGTGGATTCCATATCGATTCCCTTCTCAAAACGGGAAGCCGCCTCGGAAGCCAGCCCCAACTTTCGGGAGGTCTGGCGGATAGATTTCGGATAAAAGTAAGCGCATTCGATCAGGATATCTTTGGTATTGTCAGTAATTTCAGTATTGAGTCCGCCCATAACGCCGGCAATGCCAATAGCTTTTTTGCCGTCACAGATCAACAGCATATCTTCGGTGAGATCCCGTTCCGTTTCATCCAGCGTAATGATTTTCTCCCCTTTTTCCGCCCGACGAACGATGATATGGTGATCCGCAATATCATTATAGTCAAAGGTATGGGAGGGCTGATTCATTTCCAGCATCACATAGTTGGAAATATCTACGATATTGCTGATGGAACGGATCCCGGCAGCGGCTAAACGGTGTCGCATCCAATAAGGGGAAGGACCGATCTTGACGTCTTTCACCAATTTCGCGGTATAACGAGGGCAAAGTTCCTTGTCCATAACATCGATGCGAGCATACTCCGCCACATCACCACGGGCTTCGGGAAGTTTCACTTCCGGCAAAGTCAGCGGTTTGCCACTGATTGCCGCGACCTCCCGGGCGATATTGATCACAGAAAGGCAGTCGGCACGATTTGGAGTTAATTCAAATTCTAAAATCGCATCGTCCAGCTGTAACGCTGTTACGATGTCTTCTCCCACGGTACATTCTTGGGGCAGGATAAAAATACCGCCGTCGCTGTCGGCCAACGCAAGGCCGTCGGGAAGATCCAATTCCACCGAGGAACAGAGCATACCGTAAGACGTAACACCGCCTTTATCCGCAGGTCCAATATTGATGCCGCCGGGCAACTCCGCCCCGACCTGAGCCAGAGGTACTTTGATACCGGGGCGCACATTGGGAGCGCCGCAAACGATGGTAACGGTATTTTTCCCCGTATTAACTTGACAAACATGCCATTTCGTTTTTGAGGGATCGGGGTGTTTTTCTACCGAAAGGATTTCGGCAACGATTACATTTTTAATGCCATGATTAAAATAGGAAACCTGTTCCACGCTGAGGCCGGCAAAGGTCAGGCGTTCCGCCAGCTCTTCAGGGCTCCAATCCACAGGAACCAGAGATTTTAACCATTGATAAGAAACATTCATGTTTACGCCTCCTAAAACTGATTGAGAAAACGGGTATCGTTTTCAAAGAATACTCGAAGATCATCAATGCCATACTTCAGCATTGCTACGCGCTCTACACCGATACCAAAGGCAAAGCCACGCAGCTTGGTGCTGTCGTATCCCGCCATTTCCAGAACATTGGGATGTACCATTCCAGCGCCGAGGATCTCCAGCCAACCAGTGTTGGCACAGGAGCGGCAGCCTTTGCCACCGCAGATACCGCAGGAAATATCTACTTCTACACTGGGTTCGGTAAACGGGAAATAACTGGGACGGAGGCGTATTTCACGATCTGCGCCAAAGAGTTGGCGCAGTACTGTAAGAAGGGTTCCTTTCAAGTCTGCCAGAGAAATGTTTTCATCGATCACGAGGCCCTCCACCTGGTGGAACATAGGGGAATGGGTTGAATCGTCATCGCGACGAAAAACTTTACCGGGGCAGATAACCTTTACTGGATAATTCGGCACCATTTTGGCCATGGTACGCACTTGAACAGGAGAAGTGTGTGTGCGCAGAAGGATATTCTCGGTGATATAGAAAGAATCCTGCATATCCCGGGCAGGATGATCTTTGGGAAGGTTCAATCCTTCAAAATTATTATAATCATTTTCCACTTCTGGACCTTCGGCGATCTCATACCCCATGCCGAGGAAAATCTCTTTGATATCGTCAATCACCATGGTAAGGGGGTGACGATGCCCCAATGCCACAGGATCGCCGGGAAGAGAAATATCAATTCGCTCTTCTTCGATCTGAGCAGTCAAAGCTGCTTCTTTCAGTTCTTTTGTTTTGGCTGCAATAAAGCCTTCCATATTATTGCGGATTTCATTGGCAACTTGTCCCACCTTGGGGCGATCCTCGTTGTTGAGTTTCCCCATACCTTTCAGAATTGCGGTAAGTTCACCTTTTTTCCCCAGGAATTTGACGCGGATTTCATTCAATTCTTCCTGGCTGACCACTTTTTTTAACTGAGATTTGGTTTCTTCTTGAATATGCTCCAAATCTTGCAACATCTTTTCCAGCATTGTTCTCCTCCTTATCGGTAAAAAAGAATCTTAGGATTCTTTCTGTTTTCCATAAATCTTTCCATCGAACCGATGTTATACTGGTTTTTCAAAAAAACAACGATCCCTTCTCATGAAATTCTACATTAGAATATTATACCAAACCGTATCAATCATTTCAAGCGCCTACGCTGAAAATCAAAGGCCATGATGGCGCCCGCCATGGCAACATTCAGCGACTCTACGCCGTTGGTTTGAGGAATATACACCTTAGGGTAACGGCTTTGCCAAAAATCAGAAGGCCCCTTGGCCTCATTTCCCAGAACAACGGAGCAAGGAGCATTCATAGGCAGTTCCCAATAGGGGATATCTCCCGCCATATCGGCCACAAATATTTTTGCTTCGCAGCGATACAGTATTTTCTCAATGGAATCAACGCTCATATCAGGAAAAACGGGAAGCCGCGACACGGTTCCCATGGTTGCCCGAATCACTTTGGGATTGTACAGATCTACAGTTTCCTCCTCCAAGAACACGGCGTCAACCCCAGCGGCGGCGGCACTACGAATTACCGTGCCCAAATTTCCCGGATCTTGAATGCCGCTGGATATCAAAGATAACGACGGTGCCTTTGCAAAAAAGTCTTGGGGATCGGAACAAAGTTGGGGGAACGCAGCAATCACACCTTGGGAATTTTGGGTGTCGCAAACCCTTTTCATCAACGGCTCTGATACCATAAACGCCATGTCACTGCAAGAACAAACTTGTTCTAAAAATGCAATATCTTGTACATTTTCGCCATATAATACGAGATGAGGACAAAGCCCCGCACCAAGAAGATCATCAATCAAACGTTTACCCTCGGCTAAAAAGAGGCCATACTCCGTGCGATACTTTTTTCTTTGCAAATCCCGCATCAGTTTCAAATATTGATTTTCCTTCGATGTAATCATAGTATTTTCCTCATTTCTTTTTACCATCATACCACAGAAAAGGAAAAAATCACAGGGGGGCAACGGCAAATCTCAGGGACCTCTCCAATCAGACACAGACCTACAAAATAACAAAGAATTATTCTGAGATCTCGCGTTCCCTCTTCCTGATTTCAACACCTTTTGCCGAAGAAAAAAGGTATAATTACAATATCCCATTCATATAACGACAGAAAGGAGTGAACCCCATGGGACGGTTTCAATGCCGATGGTCGGTTATCGCCCTTATAGCGATTATTATGACCTTGTTCGGAGGTACCGCCCTTTTGGGGGCAATAGAGACCGCACCGTCAGACGTTGTAATCCTTCTGGATAATGATATTTCCATGGATATGACGACAATTCCGAATATTGCCGCTTGTCCTTGTCTCAATCCTAACCACTATTACATCGATCCGGAGGATGCCTCCCATAATCAGAGATTTACAACATCCTTTCCCGATGACGGCTCAGAACTCTGGCGTTACCACTATAACAGCAATGAAATTCTTATCAGCGTTCTTGAACGGGACGAAAAGGGAAACCTTCGATGCGAAGCCGCCAATGAGCAAAAAGGATGCTATGACCGTCGTATTTTAGGTCATAAGGCTGTCATCGATATCATGCAGGAAATTCTTTCTCAAAATACGGCGAACCGTATCGCTTATATTCCCTTTAACGATAAAAACCACGAAATAGAGTTTACTTCGGATATGGAGATTCTCAATGCTGCCCTGGAAACCACGGTTTCCTCAGAAGATACCAGTGATGAGAAGGCACTGCAAAAAGCTTATTCTCTTTTGGAAAAGCGGACGCCACAAGAAAAGCAGGAACGGACGGCTCACATTATTGTAATCACCGGAAATCAGAGCAGAAAACTCAAAGAACAAAATATGTTACTCTCCATTTCCGAATCATTGCTCCAAACAATATCAAAAAAAGATACGTCCCTTCAAGATCATGTTTTAATTCACACCATCGATCTCTCCGATGAAGAAGCACAAATCACTGTCAAGAAAAAGAATCAAACTTTATATCATACAGGAAGCGACCGCGAGGCCATTCATCGGTCCGTACAAAAAATCACCGCATCCATTTTAATGGGTGAGATCCCATAAATATTGCATTTTTCTATGGAAAAACTGCAATTTTCTCCCCAACTCCTTGTTCCATCCCGAGGGACAAAAAGAGCCGAGAATTCGGCTCTTTTTATTTTGCATCTTGTGCTTTTTTTGGCTCAGTCACTGTGCCTCGAACTTTCAAAGCCGCAGTCCTTTAATATCTTTAATCCTGGAAAGAATCACATTGCTGGAACATTCCAGAACACCAGGAAGTTTGTCAAGAGTATTGTAGATCAGCGCTTCCATTTCCTCATTGGATGAGGCAACTGCATGAACATGAAGCCTACTTTTTCCCGTAACGCGATAAATTTGTGTAACAGTATCATTCTTCCGGAGCAATTCAGCCACATCCATCAAAAAATCCGGTTTCGTTTCGATCTCAAAATAGCATGAAATCGCCCCGCTGATCTTTTGTGGATTGATAATCGTCGTATATTCTTCGATGATACCTTTCTGTTCCAATGTTTGTACCCTCATTTTTACGGCAACACGGGAGATCCCGACTTTTTGGCCAATTTCAGAATATGACATTCTGGCATTTTCTGTGAGCAATTGAATGATCTTTTGATCCAATTGATCGAGCCCATCCAAAAACATATAATGACACCTCACCAATATGGTTCTTTCCATATCATATAGACTTTATATTCTATAATGATTATACAATAGCAGTTCTAAAAATGCAATCAAAAAGAAATTAAAAATTGACAATATGAAAAATAATTTTTATAATATACTACATAAAATAATTTATAAATTGCGAAAAGAAAAAAATGATCACTATAAAATCTGATCTCATTCATGGACCTGTCATAATAACCATGCTGCGTTTTGCATTTCCAATGATTTTAGGAAACCTTTTGCAGCAGTGCTATAATATTGCGGATACATTGATTGTCGGTCGTTTTCTTGGGCCCGAAGCATTGGCAGCTGTGGGCTCGTCCTTTCCCTTGATGACATTTTTGACCTCGATCTTACTGGGGCTAGCCATGGGAAGCGGCACAGTCTTTTCTATTCGTTTTGGCCAGCAGGATCATCTTGGATTAAAAGAAGGAATCCTTGCATCCTTTGTTCTCTTGAGTGGCGTTGCTGTTGTGTTAAATCTTTTGATTTTTGTCAGTATGGATTGGATTATATGGTTCCTGCGGACTCCTCCGGAGCTGGTTCCTTTGATGCGAGAATACTTGACGGTAATTTTTACAGGAATCATCGGTATTTTCTTTTATAATTTTTTTGCTTCACTTTTGCGCTCCCTGGGGAACTCCGCGGTTCCCCTCGTATTTTTGGCTGTCTCGACCTGTCTCAATATCATCCTTGATTTATGGTTTGTTGCGGGCTTAAACCGCGGTGTGGCCGGAGCCGCTGAGGCCACTGTGATTTCCCAGTACGTTTCTGGAATCGGGATCGCCATCTATACACGTATCAAATTTCCGGAACTTTTACAAAGGAGTGATAAAGTCAGGCTCCGCCTTCACAGAATACGGGAAATCACCAGTTTTTCAGCGCTGACATGCCTTCAGCAATCAATTATGAATTTCGGAATTTTATCCGTTCAAGGATTGGTCAACAGCTTCGGCACAACGATCATGGCAGCCTTCGCCGCCGCTGTCAAAATCGATGCCTTTGCCTATCTCCCGGTACAAGATTTCGGCAATGCGTTTTCCATTTTCATTGCCCAGAATTTCGGCGCCGGGAAACGTGAAAGAATCCAAAAGGGCCTTCGCGTAGCCATCCTATTCTCCTTATCCTTTGGCATGATCACATCCTTCTGCGTTTTTGCATTGGCGGAACCACTGATGATGATTTTTATTGACGCCAATGAAACAGCGGTCATCGCGGAAGGTGTCCGCTATTTGCGTATTGAGGGAACTTTTTATTGTCTGATCGCCGGTTTATTCCTACTCTATGGTTTTTATCGTGCCATAGGGAAGCCTGGGATATCCGTGATCCTCACCGTTGTGTCCCTCGGTACTCGGGTCGCATTGGCCTATATTCTCTCCACGCTTCCGATGTTCGGCGTTACGGGAATCTGGTGGTCCGTCCCCATCGGCTGGTTATTGGCAGACATGCTGGGCGTGGGGTATTATCTTTTCAAACACAAAAAGCAGGCGGTATAAATAATCAGCTTTTTCACCGTTTGAAAATGCAAATGTGATGAAAATAAAAAATCAATGAAAACACAAGATAAAACTAGTGGGATAAAGTGGCCCAAAGCGCCATCAAAAATGTTGGATTTAGTTTTGCAGCTAAATCCAGCATTTTTTGTACTAATCCTGTGCGACAACTGCGCGTTATGACTTGTTGCCATCTTCGCATGTATGGCCTTATGGGGACTCCACTTACTGCCTCGCTGACGTTTCCTTACTTATGGGCACCCCCTACGATCTCATACAATTCTCGCAAAGAAGCAATTTCATAGGTTGGAGTAAAACCACTATCATTCCGTTGGCAATGCGGGTTGTACCAACAAGTATCAAGTCCCGCATTCTCACCTCCCTGAATATCGGAAACCAGGGAATCTCCGATCACCAAAGCAGAACTCGGATCAAACTGAGGGATATGAGACATTACGATCTCAAAAAACTCTTTTTGCGGCTTTCGCACTCCCATTTCCTCGGAAATAAAAACGCCTTTCACCATGGTTCCCAGAGAAGTGCCGCCCAAGCGGGAACGCTGCGTTCTCGCAACGCCGTTGGTAATGATATAGAGATCGTGGTTTTGAGAAAGCCTGCGGCAAACAGATTCCCCTTCTTCCAACCAAAAAAATCCCCGCCCCAAATTGTCCTGGTAATCATCTTCAAATATTACGCCGTCAATGTCAATCCCCATCCGCTCGAAGGTACGAACGAAACGGGTATAAAGCAGTGTATGGAGAGATACTTCCCCTCGCTCAAAACGCTTCCACAAGTCTCGATTGATGGAAAGATAGCATTCTAAAAATTCTTGATCCAAAGAGATTCCATAAGCTTCCGTCGTCATACGAAGGGCTTCCTCTTCCGCCTTCTTAAAATCAAACAGGGTACCGTCCACATCAAAAAGCAAATCTTGATATTTTTTCATATTGATCCATCGTCTTTCTTATTTCTTTGTTTCATCGCCGGAATAAAGGTGATAAAGATGGTAATACTCCCCTTTGGCAGCCATCAACTCCTCATGGGTTCCCTGTTCCACAATCCCCTCTTCCGTTAAGACTAAAATTACAGTGGCATTGCGTATGGTCGTTAAACGGTGAGCAATGGTGAAAGTTGTCCGCCCTTTGGCCAAGCGTTCCAAGGATCGCTGCACCACCATTTCACTTTCATTGTCCAAAGCCGAAGTGGCTTCGTCTAAGATCAAAATTGGCGGATTTTTTAAGAAGACCCGAGCGATACTTATACGCTGCTTTTGTCCACCGGAAAGTTTGACGCCTCGTTCCCCCACATAAGTGTCGTATCCTTGAGGCAACTGTGTGATAAACTCATGGGCCCCTGCCAATTTGGCAGCCTCTTCTACTTCTTCGGGAGATGCTTGCGGTCTTCCATAAGCGATATTATCCCGTACCGTACCAGAAAACAGATAGACATCTTGCTGTACCATACCAATCTGAGAGCGCAAAGAGTGAACGGTGACATCTTTGATATCTTTGCCATCAATGAGGATACGGCCGGAAGTTACATCATAAAAACGAGGAATCAGATTGCAAAGGGTTGTCTTTCCGCTTCCCGAAGGACCGACCAGCGCCACATTCTCTCCGGCTTTTACGTGAAGATCGATATTGGATAAAACTTCAGTATCACTATCGGAATACTGAAATCCCACATGGTCGAAATAAATATCCCCTGTCACTGTCGGTAGATCCATCGCATTTTCACTGTCATCGATCTCTACCGGTTCGTCCATGACTTCAATGAACCGCTCAATTCCCGTCATTCCTCGTTGAAACTGTTCGGTAAATTCCACAATGCGCCGAATGGAATTCAAAAGCATCACTACATAAAGCAGGTAAGCCACCAATTCCCCGGGGGTGATTTTGCCGTAAATCATAAAAGCGGCGCCTACCACTACCACAACGATGTACATGATACCATCAAAAAGACGGGTTGTACTTTGAAAGGCCGCCATATAGCGATACATCTCCCGTTTAATTTCCAGAAACAAATGATTCCCTTCCTCAAACTTTTCAGACTCTACCGCTTCATTGGCAAAGGACTTTACAACGCGAATTCCCAAAAGGGTGTCTTCCACCTGAGAATTCACTTCCCCAATTTGATTCTTCGATTTTTTGAAGGCAGTGCGCATTTTACGGCTGTAGCGGCCGGCAAAAAATATCATAAAGGGTATGATTGCAAAAACGATCAAAGTCAACGGCACGTTGGCAGTACAAAGGATGATAAAGGAAACAGTGATTTTTAACGCGGCAATAAAATATTCCTCGGGACAGTGATGGGCAAATTCCGTAACCTCAAAGAGGTCGTTGGTAATCCGCGACATCAATTGCCCCACCTTGGTGTTACTGTAATAAGAATAGGAAAGATCCTCCATATGGTTAAAAAGGTCGCTGCGCATATCCGTTTCAATTCTGGCGCCCATCACGTGGCCGATATTGGCCATATAGTAATTGGCAAAGACATCGATCACCCGCAATAAAAGATAAAGGCCACCTAACATAAAAATGGTCTGCAATGTCAAAGCTGAAAGATCGCGAATTCCCGTATCGGTGATATAGCTTACAATCTGCGGAAGAACCAAATCACAGAGAGTCGTCATGGCAGCGCAGAACAAGTCAAGACACAGAATATGGCGGTATGGTTTGAAATAGGGAGCAAACCGTTTCATAAGATAGGAAGTCCCGTGAGTGTTGATGGCATCGGTTTTCGCCGTCAAAAAAATCATCTCTTTTCTCACACATTTATTGTTTAGTATACACGAAATCACGTTATGGAACAAGATAAAGAAAGGCACAGCTTTTACGCTGCGCCCTAACATCAAAAATGATCATAATGGTTTGCCCTGTGAACCGTCGTGGGAATCCAATGTTCGATCCTCTCGATTGACGAGATAGATCCCCAAACATACCAACACCAGGGCAGCAATCCCGTAAAATCCCCAAATGTGACTTCCTTCTTGCAATAGGAGAGCCGATAAAATCACACCGCACACAGGGTTCATAAAACCGTATACCGAGACTTTTCCCACAGGATTATACTTCAAAAGCTGGGCCCAAATATAGTAAGCAACGGCGGAAAGCGTGGCAAGATACAAAAATAACCCCGTGGATAGAGGGGTGAATCCGGAAACACGCCCGCCGAGGCATCCCCCCACCAAGATCATAAAAGCACCGCCGACAATGAACTGATAGCCGCACAATACAAAGGTGGATTCCTTCTTTGCGTATTCCTTCGTCATCACAAAGGAAACGGCATAACTAACCGCGGCAAAAAAAATAAATCCTTCCCCTGTCACTTTCATGGTCATATCCAGGGAACTGCCGTTCAAATTGATCAGAACTACGCCAACGAAGCCGACAATACATCCAAAAATTTTCATTAAAGTCAGCTTTTCTTGTCGCAACAAAAGAGAAGGTATCAAGATTGCAATAAAGACATTGGAGGACTCAATAATGGACGCCTTGACTCCCGTTGTATTGGCGAGGCCGATGTAGAAAAAAATATACTGGACAAAGGTTTGAACAAACCCTAATTTTGTCACAGGCCACCAGGATTCTTTTTTGGGCCAGGGGAATTTTTTTTCCAATCCCCAGCCAATCAAGACAGTAATGATCCCGGATAGAAAAAAACGCATTCCCCCAAAGAGAATTTGACTTCCCACATCACCATCGGCAATGTGGAACATCTCATACCCAATTTTTACGCAGGGAAACGCACTGCCCCAAAGAATACAACAGACCATGGCCAATCCGCAGATCACGGCGGGCCTGGTCAAAAAAGAACTCGATTCGTTTGTCATAGGATTCCTCAATCAAACTGAAATAATTTATCATAAGCGGGGGCAGCCAAAGGCTGCCCCTTCCCTCGCGGCTCGTTATAGCACTTTGTTCATGTCCGCCGCTCATATTTTGTGAACGGCGGAAGCATCAGTAGGCTTCATCAACAATGGAAACACCGTGATCATTCAAAATATTCAAAGCCCGTTCTGTATCGCTTACCCGTAAAATAATACAGGCATTTTCTTCCGATTTGCTGACATA
The DNA here is from genome assembly GCA_904420535.1 of Candidatus Cryptoclostridium obscurum. Taxonomy (GTDB): domain Bacteria; phylum Bacillota; class Dehalobacteriia; order UBA7702; family UBA7702; genus Cryptoclostridium; species Cryptoclostridium obscurum. Next base: position 2,426 of record CAJFVQ010000079.1, on the reverse strand, counting down.
GGCATACATATATTCCACAGAAATATCACCATCTCGCAAAATGGTTAAAACATTGGCGAGACCTCCGGGGCGATCCACCAATTTTACACCGATGACTTCGGTGATGCTCACAGTAATATTGCGTTCCTTCAATGCTGACAAGGCCCTTTCAGGGTCGCTGACGATGAGACGCAAAATCCCGAAATCTGTAGTGTCGGCAATGGAAAGTGCACGGATATCAATGCCACATTCCCCCAATACTTGAATAATCTCCACCATGGTGCCAGTTCTATTTTCAACAAAAACGGAAAGCTGTTTCACTGTCATAGTTATACTCCAATCCGCCCAAAGGCTAATTCTCTCGGGAAGGCTCCCTACATATGATTCTGGGAAAGAATAAAGAATCGTTCTCTGATTTATTTTACTTGGATTCTCCCCTGAGGTCAACCACCCGCTGTGCTTTCCCCGCAAATCGTTGAATTTTCTTCGGTTGAACCAAAGTAACTTTGGCATCAAGCCCTAAAACGCTGCGGAGTTTTGCACGAATACGCTTGGTGAGATTTTCAAGATCAGCGTAACGTTCCAATAAAGAGCCGTCTACCAGTTCCACTTCGATTTCCAAATTATCATTATAACCTTCCCTGCGGATGTAAAGCATATAATGGGGACTGATCTCTTCCATGGGCATCAAAACACTCTCAATCTGGGAGGGGAAGACATTGACGCCCTTGATTTTCAGCATATCGTCACTGCGGCCCATGACTTTATCCATTCTAGCCAAGGTACGGCCGCATTCGCAGGGCTCTTTGTTAATACGGGTAAGATCCCGAGTGCGGTAACGGAGAAGGGGAATTCCTTCTTTGGTCAGTGTCGTGATAATCAATTCCCCGACTTCACCTTCTTCTTTGGCTTCCAAAGTGTTGGGGTCCACGATTTCCGGCAAGAAATGATCTTCTGCAATATGCAAGCCGCAGCGAAGCTCACATTCTCCGGAGATACCGGGGCCCATCAACTCCGACATCCCATAATTATCCGTGGCAAAAAGGCCGAGACGTTCTTCTATCTTGCTGCGCATCTCCGTGGTGCATCCCTCGGAGCCAAAAAGACCGATGCGGAGTTTAAAGTCGGCGAGATCATATCCCAATTCATGAGCAAGTTCGCCGAGGTACATGGCATAGGTGGGCGTTGCGATCAGCGTCGTAGTACCGAAATCTTTCATCAGCATGATCTGCTTTTCGCTGTTGCCGCTGGAGGAAGGAACGACACTGGCTCCAATCCGTTCCAGTCCGTAATGAAGGCCGAGGGCTCCGGTGAAAAGTCCGTAACCAAAACAAATTTGGGCGATATCTTCATCGGTAACTCCGGCGGCGCTGATGATACGAGCCATCAATTCCGACCAAGTATCCAGGTCTTTTTTGGTGTATCCTACCACTGTAGGTTTCCCTGTGGTGCCCGAAGAAGCGTGAATCCGTACGATCTCTTTTTGTGGTACCGCAAAGAGGCCAAAGGGATAATTGTCACGCATATCATCTTTGGTCGTAGGAGGAATATACTGCAAATCCGACAAAGTACGGAATTTATCCGGATCTAATTTGTTTTCATCAAATCGTTTGCGGTACATCGCCACATTATCATAACAATAGCGGATGATCTTTTTTAATCGGGCAAGCTGCAATTCCTCGATTTCCTGCCGAGGCATTGTTTCCGCTTTTTTGTTGTAGATCATAGTTCACACTCCATTTCTTCATTCAATACCATTTTCAATTCTTCCAAAGATTGAAAGCAAGCAGCCATTGCCGCTCTTTTAGCGGCAATGGACAGTGTTGCTACATGACTATATTATATGTTACTGGTTTTATCTTCCTCTTCCAATGCCAATTTATGGGCAACGGTGACTGTTTCATCATAACACAGAAACATCTCATCCACAAGGGCACGGTCCATTTTCGGCGTTACGAAACTAACCAAAGGAACCACCACAAGGGAAGAAAGGATGGCAATGGCTCCAGCCATGGTGGGTTCCGCAAAGGGGAAGAAGAAATTCCACACAGTGACTCCGATCCCTACGATAAAGCTGGCCCATACTGATGCTTTGGTTGTACCTTTCCAAAAAAGACCGTAAAGCAAAGGCCCGAGGAAGGAACCAGCCAAGGCGCCCCAAGAAATCGACATCAATGTCGTAATTAAATTGGTGGGATTCATGGCAATCACAGCAGAGAGAAGGACAAATACACCGCAAAGCACCTTAATCATCAATACTTGGCTTTTTTGAGACATATTCTTTTTAAAACTGCCGATAAAATCCAAGGTAATGGTAGAACTTGAAGTAATCACCAGGGAAGACAGCGTAGACATGGAAGCGGAAAGCACTAAGATTAATACGACACCGATAAGGATATCAGGAAGAGCATCCCCCAACATCGTAGGCACTACATCATCAAAGGAGA
>CAJFVQ010000078.1 GCA_904420535.1 Candidatus Cryptoclostridium obscurum | reverse complement strand
GCTTCGTAATCGGCTTCAGTAAAAGAATCAGTGGCATCTTTGGGGACAATGATGTGATAGCCCCAGCAATAAGCATCGGCTGTGGTATGACGCACGCACATATGGGCGTGAAGTCCTGTCATGATAACGGTATCGACTCCCAATTCCGTCAAAAGAAGGTGCATGTCCGTCTGAAAGAAACCGCTGTATCGCCGTTTGGGAATTACGAAGTCTCCCTCCTGAGGCGTGAGCTCCGGAATGACTTCCGCGCCGGGAGTTCCCGCGATGGCATGGTCGCCCCAAAGTTCCAATTCTTTATCAATGCCTTTGATGTGGGCATCGTTGGAGTAGATCACGTAAACGCCGTGTTTTCTGGCTTCATCTAGTAATTTGGCGGTGGGCGCTACGATTCCTCTGGCACGGTCGCATCCCAAAGCGCCGGTAACGAAGTCGTTGAGTATATCGACGACAATCACTGCTTTTTTTCCCATAATGGTAAATCCTCCCAAAATATTTTAACATATAGTTTAACATTTTTTTTTAAGAATTGCAAGATTTTTCAGTCATTTACAAATCATGAGGGATCTTGTATAATGAAACGTGGGGAAGGCAGAATTCTTCCCCTTTTGCATGATGAAAAAACCGAGGTACATAAAAATGACAGATTATCTTGTTTACGCCAAACAATGCGGCCTTACAGAGGCTGCTTTCTTTGATCCCCGGACTTTGTCTTTTGAGGATGCTGCCATTCTTCGCCAAGGTTGCGAAGCCAACAGCTGTGGCAAATACGGCAAAAACTGGAGCTGTCCGCCGGGGATCGGTGCCGTGGAAGAAGTCGCGGCAAAGGTAAAGCAGTGGCATCACGGCATGGTGATGCAGTTTTTGACTGACGCCATCGACACTACGCTGCAGCCGGAAGTCTTTAAAGAAGTCACCGCCGCGTTTCATTTGATGATCCGTAAGGTTTACAATAAGGTTTTGGCGGAACAGGGAGATGCTTATCTGTTAGGACGTGGTGCCTGCGCTGTTTGTAAGGATTGTACTTATCCGGAACATCCCTGTCGCTATCCCGAAAAAATGGTGCCCTGTATTTCCAGCCACGGCATTAATGTTTACCGATTGTGGGACGGAACAGGATACTCCCGCAGCACCCCTTCGGAAACGGACCTCTATGCCATGATCCTTTATTAAAATGCTTTATCTTCGGAAAATTTTCAAGTTCACCTGGACCATAACGCAAAAGCTCTCGGATCCATCCGAGAGCTTTTGTATTTTTGCTGTTGGGATGATTCAGTCAAATTGACGAGGATCATCGGGAGCGTTCTGAAAAACAGGGCATTTCCTGGGAAATTTTCCTTCAGTAACAGTGCATTCATTGTAGTGTTGGCAAAGAAGGTCGTGTTTGTGATATCCTACTGGTGCAGGAGTGCCGCAGGAATATTGCGTAAGATATTGAATTTTTACATCCCATTCTCGTTCTAAGTATGGGCATTGATCGGTAAAGGTAATGGCGATCACTGGTTTCATTTTGCTTTCGCTCCTTTGGCGGACCATTGGGGATGTCCTACGGCAATGATTTCGATCTTCGTTTCGATATGAATCTTTACCACTTCCCCGGGATCCTTACCGCTGCGCACTTCCTTTGATTCCACCAGGATTTCATAATCTTCGATACCTTGTTCTTTCATTTCCTCGGCAATGCGTTTTTTCCCTTCAGCAATGATGTCTTTGGCAGCGAGGATCATCAAATTATCATTACTCAAAATTTGACATTCGCCTTCTCCTACTGTTTCCATGGTAGGTTCGTATTTGATCCTGCCCCAGGGGGCATAAATGTCTACGCCGCTGGCTTCGTGATTCTGCACCAGGATGCGGTAAATGGTCATGACTTTTCCTGCCGCGGCGCCCACGGCGTTGGCCACGTCATTATGGGGTGGGAAAACAGCTTCTGTGTGAAATCGTTGAGCGGCTTCGGGAAGCCACGCCCGGATCGGCGCGCCAATGCCGATAATGGGCATTTGAAGTTCGAAGCGATTGGCCAAAAGATCGGCCTTTTGGTTCCACACGGAATTGCGGAAGAAAAATTCCATAGTTTCATCCGGATGATGATCGTCTTCATAAAAAGGAGATAGTTCAATTTTTTCGTATTCCAGAATGCTGTCTAAAATTACGCGACACATTTTTTCTGTAATGAGATCTTTGGCAATCTGTATCAGTTTGTCAGTGTCGATATCTCGTTGGCGCGCCATTAAGGAGGCCGCCAGCAGAGAGGCGTTTTTATCGCCGACTTCGTAAGTGCCATCAATATGGAGTATGTCGGTGGGGGTAAATCCGATACCGCCGAGGATTCCATGATCCAATAAGGGTTCAACTAGGATGAAATTGGGGTTGACATTGAGCATTTTTCCCAACTCCACAACAGTATGCGGACCTTCTCTTAAGGCATTGATCACTTGTCGCTGGGTCTTGCTCAATTCCATATGGGGATCGGGGTCTCGTAAAAGAAAATATCCTTCGCAGGGTTCATTGATGATAAGCCCCACATTGCGGTCCCAGATTTGTCTCAGTTCTGTTAAGTAATAGGGATAATCTCGCGCAATGACCGCTACAGGCCAAAATCGCCGAGGCCCCACTTGGAGGTGCTTTGATTGATATGGTTGATAGATACGGCTGTCCCCACCCAGACCAAAGGTATTCGCTTCCGCCGCGGCTACCCTTGTGCGCCAACCGCCGACTTTGGCGCCTTCGGTGTCGAGACGGGGGCGACTGTCCTTCAAAATCGCAATATCCGTGGTGGTTCCACCCATATCCAAGACGAGGCCGTTTTCTGCATGATTTAAGAAAGTGGCTCCGATGATACTGGCGGCAGGACCGGAAAGAATGGTTTCAATGGGCCGCTCTTTGGCAATGGATTCATTCATCAAACTTCCGTCGCCTTTGACAATCATGATAGGAGCGTCGATATTCCTTTCCCGCAGCGCATTTTTTGTGGCGGTCATCAGCTCGTCGATCACTGAAATGAGACGGGCGTTTAGTACAGCGGTAACAGTTCGCTCCTGCATTCCCAAAACCGTTGTCAACTCATGGGCTGCCACAGCGGGAAGCCCCAAAATTTCTCTGGCCATGGCTTTGACCTTGTTTTCGTGTTCCGGATTGCGAACGCTGAAAATGCCAGAGACGGCAATGGCGTCTACCTTTCCTCGCATGGATTCTATGGCTGCTTTGGTGGCGTCAAGATCCAAAGGTTCTCGTTCCGATCCGCGGATGTCCATAATCCCTGGTAAAATGGCTTTTTCACAGGGGGGCAATTCTTTTTCCGGCGTAAAGCCTAAAATGAGTAACCCCACCCGGCAGCCGCGGTTTTCCACAATGGCATTGGTGGCCAGAGTGGTGGACAATGCCACATAATCCAGTGCGTCCAATTTTTCATAATCCAACTGATTGATGGTATTACGGATTCCCACAATGAGATCGCGGTGGGTGGTAGACGCCTTGGTTGCCGCTAAAATTTTGTGAGATTCCAAGTCAATAATGACACCGTCGGTATAGGTACCTCCGGTATCAATCCCCAATACGATTGCCATGATGTAGCCTCCTTATTCGTACGATGTATGATGGCAGTCAGCAAACTGTCTTAGTCGTGAAGCGTTTTTAAGTATAGTTCTCTGTTAAAGGGCGCTTCCCTGTTGGGGCAATTTTTCCTTTGACAAAGTTCGCAGTTATGAAATGCTTTGTCTGTGGCATAACGAATGCCGGAAACGGTTTTTACCGGGAACATCAGGCAACTGTCGGTTAAGGTTACGCCGGTTTTTTCTGCATTCTCTCCAAAAACGGCAAAGAGTTTTTTCTGTTCGCTGACAGGCCAATCCACCAGAGAACCGGGGTTTACCGCTGAGGTTTGGCCACCTTCAGCCAAATGGTTCGATAATGCCTCAGTAAGGTCAATGGTAACTTGTTTCCGATAAAATTCCATAATTGCATCGAAAGCGTATTGTGACATCATATCATCGAGGGTTTTTGCATAGTCTGCCAGTTCTTTGCCGCAGGTGCAAAGGAAAGGATACACGGTATCTACCTTTGACAAGTTTTTGGCCAAAGCTACGCTGTAAAACGTTTGACCGCCGATGGTGACGCTATTTTCTGTTCTGCTTTCAATGGGGACTTCCATGAAAAATGCCTTTGGTTTGGCGATGGGAGCGGCTTTTTCCATAAGTTCCTGAATTTGTTCGCCAAAATTATGATTTCTTGGCATTCCCATGCGTTCCAATACATCGGCAGCGGAAAATGAAAACTTGCAATCTTCAATAAATACGGTCTTCATATCGTCCCTCCTCATTTTTACGATGTCTGTGGTGACACCACTTTCCTCTTCTGTAATTTTATTAAATTTTTCCCACAGGGTTAAAAAGGTTTCTAGATCTTCTTCTCCCATGCGGAGAAAAATTCGTTTTAAAAAGGCATCCTGTTCCTCAATGGCTTTGTTGTAAAGTTCCGTTCCTTGTTCTGTTAATTGAATCCATACAACGCGACGGTCTTGTTCATCTCCGATGCGACGAATCAAATGTTTCTTTTCCAGTGTGTTGAGGACTTTGGACACGGCAGCATTGGAAATTCCCAGTTCTCGCCCTAGTGATGATGCGCGAATTCCTTTTGGATGGTCCATGTGGTTGCCTATGGCCATAACAGCGGCCTGCTCTCCCCTGGGCAAGATCCCTTCCCCCTCCATACGCAAGCAGACCGTTTGCATTTGATGGAGAACTGCCAAATATTTTTTTGTTTGATGAACGAATTTTTGGCTTTGTTCTGTCTTTTCCTGATCCCCGCCGCCATTCCAAATACTGTTGCTGCGATGAAGGGCGTCGAGGAACCGCTGATCCATGTTGTTTCCATGATATCCACAGGGCATGGTATCTCCTTTCTGTTTCCATGATTTTGATTGATTCTATATAGTAAAAGACAAATTTTATTAATTTGGTTAACTATATTTTACGGATATATTTAATTTTGTCAAGTATTTTCTTTGTTTTGCGGTGCTTTGTCGAAACAGGCAATGACTCATTTCTACATTTAGTAAAAAGAAGGACGTTTTCTATCAGGGATTACCTTCCTTTCCCGATAAATTGACAGAAAATTTTGTAATTAATTGCAAAATTTTCTGAAAAATTTTTGCCAGCTTACACGTTTCTACATAGTTCTACAAATGGTGTGTGTTATACTGAATCCAGAAATAAAAAGATTGGAGGAATATCCATGAAAACTGCAACGTTAAAATGTTACTATCACTGGTACAGAGTTCAAGTGTTACGAAAGAAAGGAAATAGGTTGATTGCCCAGGGCGAGCCCCTTACCTCGAGACGGCTTTTAAAGGTGTCCCATGCCATCACTGAGCATGGATTAAAAGCCATTGCTTACGAAGAGCAAGTCTATCCCATCGCGCTCTCCGTTTGAACCCAACGAGTCAACTTATGGGAAGCACTGCTTCTCCCCAAAATTACTTGCTTTCGCGCCGTTGTCTTTTTAAGCCTGCGGCGTTTTTCTTTGCTCTTCTTTCGGGTTTTGTTTGCTCCTGTCATTCAAGGCCTTGGCAGCAGTAAAAGCAGCGAATGAAAAAAGCACCTTCCAAAAGATAGGGAAGGTGCTTTTATTCTGTGGTAAGTTTTGATCTTATTTGCTATTGAAAAATAATATAGGCATTGCGGTTTTCGTCATATACATACGTCAGCCCCAAAAGACTGCAGAGGGTATCCCCTTTCATGTAGTAATTTTCCTTTTGGCGGGTGAGACCCCAAGTCTCTTCATCCTCTTTAGAGATTGTGTATTGTTCATGTCCGTAAGAAAGGGTGATCTCTTGTTCTGTAAATTCTATGTTTCCTCCAAGAGTCTCTACTACCTCTTGGAGATTGAAGTACGGCGTCCCTTCCGCAACTAAGGTTTGGTATGTGGTACGCTCTTCACCGATGTAAAGATCGACTCCGTTTTCGCTTTCAAAATAGATCTTTACGTCATCATCCAGTTGATAGTATTCTCGAAAACTGGTGAGGAAATAGTTCCCCGCATTCATCATGGTATAACCGTAAGTTTCGTCCCAGTCTGTGCGAATTACGGCTTCTCCTTCGGTATTAGCTTGCTCAATCGTATCAAGATTTTGGTTAATGATAATCTTATTGGCAGCGTAGCCCCGATATGTCGGCTCGTATGAATGCCATGACCAAAAAGCAATCACCGCGAAAACCAGGGGATAAAGCCACGGGTCGATTTTTTGCATAAGTTCTGCCAAAAAGATTGCGGAAAGGATTGCTAAGGTGATCAAAAAGGGCATGGTGGTACGTGGACCAAAAGTGATGCTTGCCATCATCATGGCCTGACTCAATACGGCGCCCAGAGTGAGCAATCCTGCGGCTTTCCGTTCTGTCATCAACATAACAACTGCAATATAAAAGAGATAGGCCACGGTCACGACAAAGCATATTTCATAGCGTTTCAGTTGATAAAGGATGATCACCGCCAACAATATGGGGAATCCCGGATAATAGAGTTGTTTCTTTTTTTTGGTGCGAAATGCCAGAAGCGCCGTGACTGTGATAAAAAGAGCGGCAATGGCCATACATCCGTCAACGCCTAGGGAGTCGTTCATAATTGCCGCAAACTGTTGCGCAAATAGCGATGGATCCAATAAGTCGGAGATCCCAAGACCTTCTCCGTTGATGCGATTATGAGTTCCCGGTGCCAGCAATACAGCGAGATAGCCTGCCAACGTCAAAACAGGTAGGGCAAAAGTTCGGAGCTTTTTTTGCCCTCTGTTGCCGAGAGAAAACAGGGCCATACCTGTAAAAACGATCAGGGATACGAGGCCGAACTGCTCTGTTGTCGCTCCGGCCAGAAAGGCCAGAATCAGCGATGTCGGTGACCAGACATTCCGTTCCAATGCCTTTTGCCCTTGATAAAATGCTGCTAAAAGCAATGTGATCGGCAAAATAAAACCGAAAGAAGCTGCCATCCACAAAAGTGAGGAGCGGAGCAGCTCTACCCCCATGCCGATGATAAGTAATAGCGTTACAGCCATGGCAAAAAGTATCTCCCCTGTCTCGGCCTTGGGGAACACCAGGCGGCTGCCAAAATAAACGGCGCCAATGATAAGCAAAGGACAGAGAAAGAGATATAATTTGGTATCAAAAAGAAGGGTCACTTCCAACAGAAAATGCACCAACATGCGGCCATTACTGTTTTGAAAGTGGTCGATGGTTTTCTCCCAAAATCCAAGAAAACCTTCATCGAAAAAAGTACCGAAATAGTAATCATCGGAATATACGGTAATTTTTGAGAGCAGCAGCACGGTGAGAATCACCGCATAAGCCAAAAAAATTGCGCCAAAAAGAGTTTTTACTTTTTTTGTGTGGAAATTCTGCTGTTTCATGATAATTCCTCAGACTGATTTTCCGTTGTTCAGCCAATGCGTTTCACATCGGAACGGTTGGTTTTACCGATGATATAATGGGGACGCTCTTTGACTTCCAAGTATGTTTTCGCGATATATTGTCCCATAATGCCAATGCAGAGGAGCTGAATACCGCCGAAAAATGCAATCATACAGGCAAGAGAGGGCCAACCAGCGACGGGATCACCGAAAAGAAGTTTCTTTAAAATGATCCAGAGGATCATTAAAAATGCCACAATGGTAAAAAAACCGCCGGTCCAGGATGCGATAGAAAGGGGCATGCTGGAGAAATTTACGATACCGTCGATGGAATAGCGGAACAATCCCCAAAAACTCCACTTGGTTTCTCCAGCAACCCGCTCCACATTTTCATAGGGGAGCCACTTGGTACGGAAACCGACCCAGCCAAAAATTCCTTTGGAAAAACGGTTGTATTCTCCCATTTCCACAATGGCTTGCACCATATCGCGACCCATCATGCGAAAGTCACAGGCACCGTCAACGATGTCGGCATCGGAGATTTTGTTAATGATTTTATAAAACATACGGGCAAAAAAGGAACGGATTGGCGGTTCGTTTTTACGGGAAACTCGTCTTGCCGCAGCGCTGTCGTAAACGCCTTCCTCCATTACCGCAATCATATCCTTCAACATGGCGGGAGGATGCTGCAAGTCCGCGTCCATTACTACCACATAATCGCCCCGAGCATTGCAAAGGCCGGCATAAACGGCAGATTCCTTCCCGAAGTTGCGGGAAAAGGAAAGATAACTGATGCGGTCGTCTTGTTCGGCTAATTCTTGCAAAATGTCGAGGGTCCGATCTTTGGAACCGTCGTCCACAAAAAGGTATTCCCATTGATAGGGGCCAAGGGTCGTGGTGATGCGTTTCATTTCTTCGTAAAACAGGGGCACCGATTCTTCTTCGTTGTAACAGGGCACGATAACGGAAATTAGTTTTTCCATGATATTCCCTTTCATTCCTTAATTTTATCTGTGGTATCGGGGAAACTCCCAATACGCTCATCATAAAGTGACAGTGAAAACAATCTGTGAAAAGAATGTGTGTTTTTTGAAAAAACTGAATTGATTGAAAGAATCTCGTAAAAGGCGGTTTCCTTTTAAAGAAGCTGTTTCAATTCTTCCGGCGTGAATTGAAAGTGGCTGTTGCAGAAAGCGCAATTTACCTCGATGGCCTCTCCCTCATCAATCATGGCGTTGAGCTCGCCGGGGCCGAGACTGATTAATGCCTTTTCCATCCGTTCTCTGGAACAGTCGCATTGAAACGAGGTATTGATGACGTCGAGGATCTCATAATCGTATTCCCACAAAATACCGTCGAGAATATCTTTTGCCTCTCCGCCGAAGATGCCGCCGTTGTTTACGGCAATTTCCATGGAATCCATTATGGATTCATCGGCGTCAGGCATAAGCTGTACAATAAAACCGCCGGCATAAGACACGGCGCCATTTCCGTCTAGCTGTACCGAAAGTCCCACGGAAGTAGGGGTCTGTTCCGATTTTGCATAATAGTAGGTAAGATCTTCTCCGATTTCGCCGCTTTGGAGGGGAATTTGACTCACATAAGGTTCTTTTAACCCCATATCCTGCATGACCGTGAGCGTTCCTTTTCCAAAGGCCTTTTTTAAAGAGAAGGCATCTTTTCCCTGGGATTGGAAGGGGACATCGGCGGGAACGGGGTAGCCCTTCACATGGCCGAAGCGATCTGCCGTAACGGTGAGGCTTTGAAAATCTCCGCTGCCCTTGATTTGAACGGTGAGCTTGTCTTCATTATTTTTCATCATGGTTCCCATCATAGCGGCGGCAGTGAGGAGCCGCCCCAAAGCAATGGTTGCTACGGGGCTGGCGTTGTGAATGGATCGGGCATATTCCGCTAGATTTTTGGTGGAGGCGGCAAAGGCCCGAATTTGTCCGTGGGCGGCGGTTGCCCTTATGATATGATCTTTATATGCAGTCATATGGTATATCACCTTTCTTGAAACTTTGATAAGACAGTAGTAAATGTCGATTTTACGATTTTTTCAGGATCTTTTGGGCATGAATGGAGCTTCGAGACGCTTCTGATCCACATTTATCCTACCATGTTCCCGGCCTCAGCGCAAGCTACTTCCATAGGATTTCGTCTTCATTCTTATGGAATTCTGTCTGAAAAAAGGTTTTCGCAAGGGAAAATAGACGGAAAGGATCGTAAGTCCCCATGGTCTCGCAGGCGGAGTGCATCGCAAGCTGGGGGAGACCGATGTCAGCGGTATCAATGCTTACGTGGGTGGCACTGATATTTCCCAAGGTGGAACCGCATTTTAAATCAGAGCGGCAGGCAAAATCAAGGGAAGGAACTCCCGCCTTCCGACAAAGGGCATGACATAACGCCGAGGATAAGCCGTCAGTAGCATAATTGGCGTGGTGCTTGACCACGATGCCGCTGTTAAGGGGAACATCATGGGTGGGATCGCTTTTCTCGCTGTAATTGGGATGGGTTCCATGGGCGTTGTCTGCGCTGAGCATATAAGAATGGGCCAAAGCTATGTCCCGGTCAAAGTGCATTGTTCGTGCAATGCGGTCAATAACTTCCGCCAGAAAGGTGGAATCCGCTCCCTGCTGTGACATACTGCCGATCTCTTCGTGATGAAATACCGCTGCCATGGCAATGCCCCGAGGGGTCCCACAGGATCGAAGGGCGCGAAACGCAGGATAGACCGAAGCCAGATCATCGAGGCGCGGCGCTAGAATCATTTCTTCATCCAATCCGACGAAGCGCCCTTGTTCCCGATTGTAAAGAGATAGGTCCCAGCCCAGAATCGTATTTTCTCCCAGGGTTTCCTCTAATAATTTTTTGAGGCCGCCTGTAGTTTCATCCAGGGACAGAATAGGAAGAAGCTGAGTTTGAGGATTTCGCTTCACACCATCGTTGACCTCCCTGTTTTGATGAATGGCCACATCAGGGATGACCAATAAATCTCGTTGAAAATTAACGAGACGACATTGAATTTTATTGTCCTTTTGGACGATTACCCGACCTGCCAGAGACAACGGACGATCCAGCCACGAATGATGAATCATGCCGCCGTAAGGTTCCGTATTGAGACGGATTGCGCCGTTAGCAATGAGATCGCTTTGAGGCTTTATCGTAAAGCCGGGGCTGTCGCCGTGGGCGGCGATGATATGAAATTGGGGCGGATTCTCCTCCAATTCTCCCACGAAAAACGCGATGATGGCCCGTCCGTTTTTGGTGACGAAATAGCGTTCCCCTTGTTCCAAGTCCCAAGGGGAGCCTAAATCCAATCGGTGAAATCCCTCTTTTTGGAGGGAGGATGACAAATTGGAAACACAGTGGTGGATCTCCGGCGTTATCTCGATAAAGTTCAGTAATTGAGCGGCAAATTCCTTTGCTTTGTTTCCAACGGTATCATCTATATTATGCGCGTGCGAATTCATAGAGGTCCTCCTTTGGATATTGTTTTGTTGATTGTACCATATTTAGCAGCGATGCTCAAATGGTCCTTCTTCTTTCGAGGTTCGGGTAAAGCTAAGTTGCGCGAAAGAGGCTGGCACCCCGTTCTTTCTGTGGCATCGCAGCCGTTTTAGGCATAGGCGGTCGTTGCCGTTCATAAAATGTCACATATGCCAAAAATGGTGGTGCCTTATGTATTTTTCTTTAAAATTTTTAAATCGCAAGACCCTTTTCATTTTATTAGCTTTTGCCTTGATGCTGTTGGCTTTTGGCATTACTGCGATATGTCTCAATGGTAGGGCGGAAGCAGTGGCCGGCGATGTTGGCCAAAAGCCCATTTATGCGGTGGATACCGATGAAAAACGCATTGCAATTTCTTTCGATGCAACTTGGGGGGCGGAACATACTGAAACCATTCTTGACATCCTTGATGAAAATGAAGTAAAGACCACATTCTTTTTAGTTAATCTTTGGATGGAGGAATTTCCCGATATGGTAGAGGAAATTGCTTCCCGCGGCCATGAAGTACAGCTTCATTCCATGTCCCATCCTCATTTTCCGGAGTTATCGGAGCATCAAATGCGTAGGGAATTAGAGGCCAACAATGAAAAAATCCAGGAATTGACAGGGAAAAAGGGGACTTTATTCCGTCCTCCTTATGGTGATTACAATGATGCGGTGCTGGCTACTGCCCGGGATATGGGGCTAGAGGTGATTCAGTGGTCCGTAGACAGTCTCGACTGGCAGGGGATCACTGCTTCCGAAATTATACAGCGGGTCAGTAATAGCGTGGCGCCCGGCAGTATTGTACTTTTTCACAATAACGGCGATTATACTGCCGAAGCTTTGGAAATTCTTTTGCCACAGTTGCTGGAGGAAGGGTATGAAATTGTACCGGTTTCCTCTCTGATTTATACTGAAAATTATACCGTGGACCAAAACGGTATTCAGCATTCCAATGATTGATTCCCCTTGCCTTCTTTGGGAAAAAATAATATACTGGCATTAATAGCATTTTGCAATTGTCATTTTACCAAAGGAGGTAATTGCCCATGAAATATTTCAAAGAACCGGGCCCCGGTAATACTGAGGAAACTATGAAAGCGGTTATCAAAACCGCCGAGGAACAGGGAATTCAAGATATTGTAGTGGCTTCTACTTCAGGGCGTACTGCCGAGTACCTGATGGGAAAGGGGTATCGCGTTACTGTCGTGACTCATCAAGCCGGTTATAAAGAAGCGGGGTCCATGGAGATCTCCGAGGAAATGCGGGAAAAACTCATTGGCGACGGTATGAACGTTCTCACCACTACCCATTTATTGGGTGGTGCAGATCGGGCATTGAATTACAAATTCGGCGGCATTTATCCTGCGGAGATCATTGCCCACTCTTTGCGTATGTTGGGGCAGGGGATGAAAGTCTGCGTAGAAGTAGCCACCATGGCAATGGACGCCGGCCATCTTCCGGCTGGGAGGGAGATCATTTCTGTGGGCGGTTCTGGGAAAGGTGCCGATACTGCAGTGGTCATAGTTCCCGCCCATTCCCAGTACTTGTTCGATACGGATATTCGAGAAATCATCTGTATGCCGCGAGGACATAAAAAATGAGATCAGAACAAAATGTGACCGCTGTCAAACGGCGCATTGCCGCGGCCCACGGCGACGTTGCCGGTGATGTCTTGTTGAAAAATGCCAAGGTTGTCAATGTGTTTAATGGTCTTGTAGAAGACAAGGATATTCTTCTTTGCGGAGACTGCATTGCGGGGCTTGGACAATATGATACAGCGGAAACCATTGTGGATTTAGCAGGGGCCTTTGTGATTCCCGGGTTGATTGACAGCCATGTTCATATTGAAAGCAGCTTTTTGATCCCTGAAGAATTTGGACGGGCGGTTTTATCCCGGGGCACCACCGCTGTGATTGCCGATCCCCATGAGATCGCCAATGTCATGGGAACAGAGGGGCTGGACTTTATGGTGGAAAACAGTCGCCGTACGGCCCTGGATATCTTTTTTATGGTGCCGTCGTCTGTGCCCTCTACCTCCATGGAGACTTCCGGTGCGGTGTTAAACAGCAATGCCATCGCGGAGATTCTGCGGAAACATCCCCGGTGCCTGGGTTTAGGGGAGGTCATGAACGCCCCCGGCGTGATTTTCGGCGATGATGAGGTATTGAACAAGCTTTCCGTTGCCGATGGCAAACTTTTGGACGGCCACTATCCCTTGGGTAGCGGCCGTGATCTGATGGCCTACTGCGCCGCGGGAATCGCTTCGGACCATGAAAGCGTCTCCCGGGAGGAAGCCGCGGAAAAGCTGGCCTTGGGCATAATGATCCAAATACGGGAAGGAACTTCCGCCAAAAATCTCGAAACGCTCTTGCCCCTGGTCAACGATGACAACTGGCCCAATTTCTGTTTTTGTGCCGATGATATTCACGCCGGAGATATCCTTGACGGCGGCGATGTGCTAGGGGCTGTGGCCAAGGCCGTAGCCTTGGGGATGGATCCCGTTCGCGCCGTGCAACTGGCCACGTTGAACCCGGCCCGCCATTATCGTTTGGCGTACCGCGGCGCTGTGGCGCCAGGGTATCTGGCGGACTTTGTGGTTGTGGACAACCTGGAAACCTTTCCCCTCCGGATGGTCTATAAAAACGGACGGATGATTACGGGGAAAGAAACCGCTTCTCCTGTGAGACTGGGACAAATCACCCTCCCTCAAACAGTACCTCCGTTTCCGCAGATTCAGACTGGTCAAACCGCCAGGGTAATCAAGGTATTTCCCACGGAAATTATCACAGAAGAACGTCTTTATACTGCCGAAGCATTCATGGAACATCGTGATCTGCAAAAGATGATGGTCATGGAGCGGCACGGAGTCAACGGCAATGTGTCCTATGCCCTGGCAGAAGGATTTGGATTACAGAAAGGGTGCATTGCCCAAACCGTGGCCCATGACAGTCACAACCTCATCGCCATTGCTGCAGATGAAAAAGAATTTTCCTTTGCCGCCAAAGTACTGGAGGAGATCGGCGGCGGGATTGCAGTTACCTGCGGCGGCAAAGTTTTGGCCAAGCTGGAACTTCCGGTTGCGGGATTGATGACCTGGGAGAGCGCCGCTGTCGTGGCGGAAAAAGAGGCTGCATTGAATCGAGCTGCCCGCCATTTAGGCGTTACTCTGCCGCGGCCTTTTATGACGTTGTCCTTTCTGGCTTTGCCTGTGATTCCCAAATTAAAGCTCACGGACATGGGCCTCTTCGACGTCGAGCAATTTGATTTTGTCCCTTTGTTTTTCTGAGTTTCTGTGTGCCCGCAATAGAAATTTAGGAGAGGAAAAAATTCCTGATTTCTCGCAAAACAGCGTGTTTATTATGTGTTTCGTGGAATTTCCGCACCTAAATACATCATGCGCGACTTTTTTACAAGTCGCGCATGATTTTACCCAATCTATGGAAGATTGATATTGAATTGTGGTGTTTTTTCTGATACAATCATCTAATGAGAAAATACAGGGGGGTGCTTCCATGGAGCAGAAACCAGTCAATCGCCGAGAACAACGGCGCCAGGAACAAAAGCGTCGCCGTCGCAACCGACAGCTGGCAATTCTTACCATCAGTACAGTGTTGCTAATCCTCATCATTGTCCTCGTGGTAAAGGCCGTAGGAGCCATTGGGAATGCCGTGAATCAGGACGAAACCGCTCCCGTTGCCGCGGAATCCCAACAAGAGACGTCGGGAGAAATACTGGAAGTGACCTTTAAGGCTACCGGTGACAACTTGATTCATAATACGATTTATCAACAAGCCGCAGCAAGATCTTCCGATGGCGGATACGATTTTTCCTATTGTTATGAAGATATCATCCCCGTCATAGAGGGAACAGACCTGGTTTTTGTGAATCAAGAGACTCCTGTTGCCACCTCGGTGTTCGAGCCCTCCAATTATCCTCTGTTTAATACGCCTTCGGAAACGGTGACGGATTTGAAATCCGCTGGGTTCAATCTCTTTAATCTGGCCAGTAACCATACGTTGGACAAGGGGGCACAGGGCATGGAGGCGACCTTGGACTTCATGGACTCTGTGCAGGGAATTACTCATTTTGGTTGTTATCGCAATTATACCGATGAGCATACCCCTCGCCTGGTGGAAAAAAATGGAATTACCTTCGCGTTCATCGGTGTGACGGAAATGACCAATGGTATGTCTTTGCCCAGCGATACGGAGTTGGATATCGTATATACTTCCCAAACGGAAAAAATACAGGCCATGCTCAGCGAAGCCAAAGAAGCCGCCGACGTGGTAGTATTATCTTGCCATTGGGGCGATGAAAATGTTCTCGCCGCGGATCAGCGTCAAAAGGACATGGCTGCGAACTTTGCCGAATGGGGGGCGGATATCATCATTGGTCACCATCCTCATGTGCTTCAGGAAATTGAGACTGTGACTACTTCCGACGGTAGAGAAGTTCCTGTGGTCTATTCTCTGGGGAATTTTATTTCCGCCATGCAGAACAAGTCCAATCATGTGGGGGGTTTTTATGGTTGTACGTTCCGGCTGGACACTGCTACCGGAAAAGTGACCATCGTGGATCAGTCCTTTATCCCCGTGGTGAATTATTTTACTTCCGGGTATCAAAATATGAAGGTAGTGCCCTATTCCTCCTACACCGATGACATGGCGGGCTCTCACGGTTTAGGAATTTCTGTGGAGGAAGTACAACAGATCTTAACCGACACTGTGGGCATGGAGCTGATTCCCGCCGCGGCGCTGTCGCCTTCGGCGTCGGCTGACGCAGGATCATGGCGCGATGCCGCTTGATGCTTGATCGTTTCGGTACAGAAAATGAAACAAATATGTCAAACAGAAAGAATCAGAAAGAAAAGAGGTCGCTGTAAAAATGCAGACAAAAATTAAGGGGATCGTTCTTTGCTTTTTACTGGCAATTCCCGCCTTTTTCCTGGGACGGCAATTTCCCATTGTGGGCGGGCCCGTATTCGGGATTTTATTGGGTTTAATTTTCGCTTACTGGAAGCGCCCCGCAGCTTTTAATGATGGTATCTCCTTTACATCAAAAAAAATTCTTCAATATGCCATTATTTTATTGGGGTTCGGTATGAACCTCTTTCAAGTGTTTAAAGTCGGTGGGCAAAGTCTCATCATTATGATTTTCACCCTTGCGGCTTCTTTCCTTACGGCCTATTTTATGGGCAAAGTATTAAAGCTTAAAGGCAATGTGCCGATCCTTATCGGTGTGGGAACCTCTATTTGCGGCGGCTCTGCCATTGCCGCTACGGCTCCGGTGATCAAAGCCAGCGATAAAGATATGGCTTTTTCCATCTCGACAATCTTTCTGTTTAATGTCGTGGCAGTTTTTATTTTCCCTGCTTTGGGGCATGCCATGGGGATGGATGATATGAACTTCGGAATGTGGGCAGGGACTGCGATCAACGATACCTCTTCGGTGGTGGCTGCCGGCTATGCTTTTTCCGACGCTGCCGGGGATTATGCTACCATCGTGAAACTCACCCGTACATTGATGATTATTCCCATTACCTTGGTGCTGGCGGTCTATATGACTCATAAGGCGAAAAAAGGGCAGGGGGAATCCGGGGAATACAGCATCAAAAAGATTTTTCCCTGGTTTATTATCGGTTTCCTTGGGGCGTCGGTGATCTATACTCTTTGCGCTAGCTTTCATGTGATCCCCCAAGCGGTGTTTGATGCTCTGGCAGAGATTGGGAAATATATGATCATCATGGCCATGGTTGCCATTGGTCTCAATACCAAGCTCAATGAATTGATCAAAAATGGGGCTCGTCCTATTCTACTGGGACTTTGCTGTTGGTTTGCCGTAGCTGTGGTTTCGTTAATCTGCCAATATTTCCTTATGATGTAATTTAAAAATGATTTTTGCATAAGATGTAATTTAAAAATGATTTTTGCATAAAAAAGAAGCGGTTTTACCGCTTCTTTTTATAATAGGGATTCATTTTTATTGGGGCATTCGCTTCGCAGAAGCGTTGGTATCTGTTGGGGGCTTTAACCGCTTTGGTTCTACTTGCAGCCAGATCACCGTGGCTAAAATAATGACAATTCCCACCACCTGACCGAAAGTTAATGTTTGGCCAAAAACAACGAGACCGAGAATGCAGGCCACCGCAGGATCCAAAGTATAGCAGATTTGTACATAAGTTGGTTCAATGATATTTAGAGCGTGCATATAGAAATAATAAGCCGCCATAGTGGAAATAAAACCAAAGCCCAAGAGCGGTAAAATTACCATACCGTGGCTGGAAATAAACACCTCGGCGAAATTCGCGGCAAGGGCGGAGGGAGAACCGATGGCGCCGATAATTACCAGGGAAAATAATCCTTCATAAGCACAAGACGCGTCGGGAGTAACGCCTCGGTTCATTACCAGTTTTTCGGTGATAATCAATCCCGTCCATGCCAGCATACTTAGGAAGGCCCAAAATAATCCCTTGGCTGTAATCCCACTGACGTTCCCCGAATGAAATACGTCTACCACCAGCATCACGCCGAACAGGGCGATGGCAACGGCGAGAACCTTTTGTTTGGTAATGGGATCTTTGAAAATTAAACGACAAATAAAGATCAAAACAAAAAGATTGCAGTAGATAATGGTAGAGACAACGCCAATGGATAAATTAGCATAAGCCTGTACTGCGCTGTAGTTGTAAAGGGCAGCGCATAAACCGTCAAAAATCAGGAATACTATGGCGCCGCGGGGAACTTTCATGCTGCGGATACCGCCGGTTGTCAGAGAGAGAACCGTAAAGAGAACAAACAGGAATAAAGAGGATACCATGGAAATAGTCTCCTCTTGAAGACCGTAATTACTCAAAAAGGTAGAGAAAATTCCAAAGGTGCCCCAGGCTGTTGCCGCGACACAGCCCATCAATAATCCGATAGATTTTTGAGAGCGTTTCACCATGACATCATTCCTTCTTTCGTGGATCAGTGTGATTTGACAGAAAAGCCGATAAGATGATACCATAAGTATATGTTATCACCTAAGTTAACAGTCAAGAGTTATTATAATAAGAAAATCTCCTGTGAAACAACGGTGATGTTAAAGTATTACTGTAAACCTAGTTCACTGTTGGCGCGTGATAACGAAGGAGTATAAGATCATGGAAAACTATTATCGTATCAGCGAGGTCGAAAAGATCCTGGGTATCCCCCGTTCTACCATTCGCTTTTATATCAAGAAGGGGCTTCTCAATGTCGGCAGAGAAGAGGAAAACGGCTATTACTATTTTACGAAACAGGATTTGCGAAAAATTTCCCATTTATTGGTAGGAAGAAATCATTTGAATTTGAATTTAAAAGAGGCTCAGGATCGCACGGGAATGTCTTCTTTTGAGGATTATCATAAAGTCATCTATCAGCAGGAAGAGTTTCTTTACGACCAGCTTTCCAAAACACGCCGCGCCATTGAGGTACTCCATATTTATGAGAAGATGTTTCGCCGCATTCAACAGAATTTGAATCAATGCAGTGTCAGAGAAATTGATGAGTGTTATTTTTTCCCAGAATCGTACATTTATAATTCCTAGACCTCTGTGATTGATATAGGTTACGTCTCCGCTGTATTTGCCAAAAAGAATGAGAGCATTCAATGCAGCCATCTCGGCTCCATCGTTCATAAAGAGGATCTCTATTTGATCGACAAAGAGGACCTCCGTCATGGAAAATCGTGTCTGGAGCATCAAAAATGTGTATATACCATCGTCAAAAGCAAAGAGGAGATGGAAGTTCCGTCACTGTTAGATTCCGCCCTTAACTGGGCAGAAAAGCAACATATTTCAGTAGCAACTCCTTATTATGTCAGTTACCTCACAGAACTGGCAGAGGGAGCAGACAAGCAATACTATTACGAGATTTATTTGCCTCTTGAAAAAAGGGGACAATAAAAACAGAATAAAAAAAGCGGGGAAGTGCCTTTATGAAGCGCTTCCCCGCTGCTTAAAAGTTTATGCGGTTTCCGTTTCCCCTAAGGGACGGATTACTTTATGATATACATGGCGGAGACATATCAAACTGATGGTTAAAGATGCCAATTCTGCGATGGGGAATGCCAGCCACACTAAGTTGACGTTACCGGCCAAAGATAAGAGATACGCCGCCGGCAGCAATACCACTAACTGACGGGCAATGGATATCCATAAGCTCAGGAAGCCATGGCTCAAAGCCTGCAAAACAGAAATGCTGATGATACAAATTCCCGCAAAAATAAAGTGAGTACTGATAATCCGCAACGCGGGAACGCCGATACCCATCATGGTTTCAGAGGCGTTGAATAGGGTTAAAAGCTGTTCCGGTACGATTTGGAACAAAATAATTCCAATGATCATCATAGCTGTAGCGTAGATCATGCCCAGTTTGATGGTTTTTACCATGCGGTCGCTTTTTCTCGCACCGTAATTGTAAGATACAATGGGAACCATTCCGTTATTCAAACCGAATACCGGCATAAAGATGAAACTTTGGAGGCGAAAATAAACGCCGAATACTGCCGCAGCGGTAGAGGTGAAACCCATGAGGATATGGTTCATGCCAAAGGTCATCACAGAACCGATGGCTGACATGATAATGGAGGGGATTCCCACAAGATAGATGCGTTTGATGGTGGTGCCTTGGGGCCGCATGCCCTTGAAGGATAGGGTGATCTCCTTATTAAATTTGATGTTGAAAATAATCGCCAAAACGCAGGCGCAGGATTGACCAATGACCGTTGCAATGGAAGCGCCTAAAACTTCCAAACGGGGAAACCCGAAAAGACCAAAAATCAGAATCGGGTCCAAAATAATATTAATGATGGCACCGGTGGCCTGGGTAATCATGGAATAAATGGTTTTTCCTGTGGATTGCAGCAGTCGTTCAAAGACCACCTGACCGAACAGACCGAAGGAAAACCCGGCGATGACGCCCAAATAGTCCATGCCGTATTCAATGATTTGAGGGTCGCTGGTTTGAATGGAAAAAAACCAGCGAGAGCAGGTAAATCCCAAAATGCTAAAAGCAATACAGCTGAAGAAAGCCAAAAGAATCCCGTTGTTGGCAGCGCGGTTGGCTTGGGTAAAGTTCTTTTCCCCTAGGGAACGGGACAAAAGGGCGTTGATCCCAACCCCGGTGCCGGCGCCTACGGCGATCATAAGACTTTGGACAGGAAAGGCCAAAGAGAGAGAAGTGAGAGCGGCTTCATTGATTCTGGCCACAAAGATACTGTCTACCACGTTGTATAAGGCTTGAACCAACATGGATAAGATCATCGGCAGAGCGATGGTGACCAAAAGTCGGTTTACAGGCATAACTCCCATCTTATTTTCTTTGTATTCTTGTACTTCATCCGGCAATTGAATCAATCCTCCTCACGTTATTTATGAATTTTAGATGATAGAAAACCATAAAAGGGCGGCATTGCATCGCAATGCCGCATTAAGAACATCAAACATTATAACGCTCCGTAAGTGAGAAATCAAGGAAAAAACTTCATATTATATATATTATTCGTCTAATTTTTTGCGCATTTTTATTTAGTCGTCGGTCTCAATAACATCGGGTTGATGGTCTTCTTTCTTTTTGGGAATCTCGTAAGCTTCAAAGACCCGTTCCAGTTCTTTTTGGGTCACAGCTCTGGGATCTGGATTTTGGCTGCCTTTTTTCAAAAATGTACCATAGACCTCTCGGGTCTCCATCAATGTCATAAAGGCGTTGACATCAATTTCCGATAATATTTTTTTTAAAGCCGCCATTTCATATTGATTGACGACGCAGTAAAGAATATGTCGTTTCAGCCCCGAAAATCCGCCTTCGCCGTAAAGAAAGGTCACACCGCGGTGGAGGCGGTTGATAATGGCGTCTTTCATATCATAGGGATACTGGGTAATAATCAAGGCCGTATATCGTTTGCTGAAACCGTCAATGGCTCTGTCGGTGGCAACGTAACTGATGGCAATAAAGCAAAGGGTATACATGGAAAGTTCTAAACCGTAAATCAATGAAGATAAGGCAATCACAAAGATATTAAAGACAATACCCACAGTGCCGACACTGATGCCGTAGCGTTTTTTGAAAACAATGCCCAAAATGTCAAGACCACCGCCACTGCCACGACGGCGAATGACGAGGCCGACACCGAATCCACCGATGATGCCGGCAAAAAGGCAGGCCATAAATACATCGTTGGTGTAGGTGTAGATCCCATCGAAAAGTTCTAAGGTCAATGCTTGGACAGTTACGGCGAAAATAGTGTATAGGATGAACCTCGTGTCGATTTCCTTAATGGCCCATAAGACGATAGGGATATTGATGAGATATACGAGAAGGGATACGGGAAGGGACGGAACAAAGTGACTGATCACCATGGCGATTCCCGTAAAACCTCCCGCCAACAAATCGTTGGGTATCACGAAAACATCCACCACCAGACTGTATAAGGCGGTTCCCACAAAAATAGTGGCCAAATCCAATAACGTTGTTCGATTAAAAATCTCTTTTTTGTTGATATGCAGTTTCATGATGATCTCCTTTGTTTGTTTCCTTCGGAAAAACTTGAAGAAAACTTGTAAAATTCATGAAATCGTTTTAAAATGATTATAATTTCACATACTACCATCAGTTGGTAACGCCGCTTGGAATAGCGGGTCTCGACGGCTTCCACCGTGATTCGCCCTTTTCGGGGCTGATGGTATTGGCAGGAGAGGAATAGAATGTTTCCATTAACACATATTGCCGTTGCCGGGAAGGTTTTAAAGCGGGAAACCCGGGATACGGTATTAGGCAGCATGCTGCCAGATTTTGTTTCTTATCTTGGTGTTGGCCGTAACCTCGGCCACGAAATGGGGTTTGATCTTTATCACTATGCTTGCGAATACGATAAAACCTATATTGATCTCGCTTTGGGCGTTCTGACCCACGGTACTTGTCTGCCGGGGCTTGATACCTATGCTGATGAATCTTATCATGGGGAAGATATGGGATTTTGTTTCCAGGAGGGGCGTAAAATTGCCGATAAAGCCCAACGCATCTGCAATCTTCCCTCTTCCATGGCATTATGGAAATCTCACAATATCATTGAATTAGCTTTTGACGCCATGACTGCCCAACGGTCGCCTGGAGTCGGCCGCTGTGGGGAAGAGGCCTTGGAGAAAGTCGACGATTCGCTTTGCGCTTTTCTTGGCAGGTATTTAGGCGTGAAAAAAGAGAACGTTGCGGAAATGTTTCGTGAGGTACCAAAACAGTTTAGCTTTGATGGTAGCGATCATCGCTTGATGATGGAAAAATTCCTCGGTTCCTTAAAACGACGCCATGGTATTGTCGGCGGAGATCTCCGGGAAGCTGTGGCTTTCATGGAAGAAGCCATAGACATCATAAAACCACAATATGATGGATTTATGGAAGAAGTGATTCCTTTGATGGAAGGGTCGTTGTCCCCCTATATTGACTGAATCTCGCGAGTCAGCCGATGATTTCGAGAGATGACGGCGCTGTAAGAATCTCCCATAAATCTGAGGTTAATACGTTTTTCAAAAAGATTTCTTCGTAGGTTTTGTTTTGCCATTGCGGTTTGAGCGGATAGTTTTCTTGAAGATCGCGCCATTGATCGCAGAGTCCCATTTGAAACAACGCGCCTGCCAAAGCATCTTCCCCTTCATTAATCAGGTATTCTCGCATTTTTCTGGCACGTTCCGTTTGGGGCAGGCAAATATAAGTGTGGCAGACGAGACTGCGATGAGAATGATCGGTACACCGCTGTTCTTCCCCGTCCAAAAAGGTGCAGATTCCGTCCTCTCCTTGGCGTAGCTGAATGTCCAAGGCAAAGCCTTTTTTGCAAATCTCCGCGTGTTGGCGGAGAAAGTTTGCAATGGACTCCTTCTCCCGGCCCGCATAGCCATAAATATCCGGCAAGGTCAGGGGGATCCGTTGGTAACAGCAACTGTCACATCCCAAACAGGGGGCGACTTTCTCTTCGAGAAAATCGTCAAGTGCCTTGATATACTGCCATAATGTGGCGGTTTCTTTTTGAATTGTTACGTCATAGGCCAATCCGTCTTCCGTTTTGACCAGATTGATCATGACGCTTTCATTTTTATTCTTGTTCATGCCCCTATCATAGCGGGAAACCCCTAAAGATGCAAGGGGAAAAGAGCAATTTTTTGCCGCAAATTTCCTGCCTTTTTATGACCAAATATTTATCTAGGAGGATTTTTATATGGAACGCAAAGATATTCCCGAACAAGACCGCTGGAACTTGGAAAAAATGTATCCCGATAAGGAACATTGGGATAGGGATTTCGCCGAAGCCGAAAAGTTAATGGAAGTGTTGCCCCAATATCCCGGGACTGTCACCGATTCCCCGGAGCGGCTTTACGAATATTTGCAGTTGGATCAGAAGCTCAGCATGAAATTGGATAAACTTTACGTTTACGCCAAAATGAAATTGGATGAGGACAATCGCCAAAATATTTACCAAGCCATGCAGGATAAGGCCATGGCCCTTTCGGTGAAAGCGGCGGAACAGACGGCATTTTTTACGCCGGAAATTCTGGCCAAAGGCAGTGAGGTCATAGAACGTCTCATTGACAGTTATGAACCCCTAAAAGATTATCGCCGTATGTTCCAAAATATGCTGCGCTTTGAACCCCACACGTTAAATCAGCGGGAAGAGTCTATCCTCGCCATGAGCGGGGAAATGTCGGAAACGGCCCAGGCGGCTTTTACCATGTTCAACGAAGCGGATCTGAAATTTCCCGAGATCCAAGGGGCCGACGGGATCCCTGTTCGCATCAACCATGCCAATTTTATTCGTCTGATGGAATCCAAGGATCGCCGTGTGCGCAAAGACGCCTATGAGGGGCTTTATGCTTCCTATCGCAGTTTCCGCAACACTGTGGCGGCCACCTTGTCTGGTAGTGTAAAAAGGGATGTTTTTTATGCCAAGGTGCGTCACTATAATTCCGCGTTGGATGAAGCTCTTTTTGCCGATAACGTCACTACTGACCTTTATGACAACTTGATCCAGACCGTCAAAGCCAATTGCGACGCATTTCAGGATTATCTGCGTTTGCGGAAAAAAGTTTTGGGCCTTGAAGAGCTCCATTTTTACGATGTTTATACCCCTCTAGTAGCAGAAGAGAACAAAGAGATTCCCTTTGAAGAAGGTTTTGCCATGGTGAAAAAGGCTTTGGCTCCTTTGGGAGAAGAATATGTCAGTATGATCCAAAGGGCCAGAGACGAACGTTGGATGGATGTCCGGGAAAATGAGGGAAAACGGTCCGGCGCTTATTCCTGGGGGGTGTGTGATGCGGACCCCTATTTGATGCTCAGTTATCAGGATAATCTGAACAGCGTCTTCACCATGGCCCATGAATTGGGGCATTCCATGCATTCCTATTATTCTTGGAATCATCAGCCCTATCAATACGCTTATTATAAGATTTTTGTGGCGGAGGTCGCTTCCATCGTCAATGAAACGCTGCTTACCGCTTATCTTTTGGATCACAGCGGCAGCGATATGGAAAAGGCTTACCTGCTGAATCAGTACCTCGACGAATTTCGCGGCACTGTTTACCGCCAAACTATGTTTGCGGAATTTGAAAAGATCATTCACAGCAGAGCCGAACATATGGAAGGACTCACCGCTGATGATATGTGCGAAATATATCTCAATTTGAACAAAGAATATTTTGGAGACGCCATTGTCTATGACGATGAAATCTCCATGGAATGGGCCAGAATCCCCCACTTTTACAATGGTTTTTACGTCTATAAATATGCAACCAGTTACGCCGCAGCCCAAGCATTGGCGGCGAAGATCCTCTCCGGAGATAAAGAAGCCCTGGCGCGATATTTGACGTTTCTCAAGAGCGGTTCTTCCGATCATCCCAACGAACTGCTGAAAAAAGCTGGTGTGGACTTGACGGATCCCAAAACCATAGAAGCGATTTTCCCGGTATTTCGGGAACGACTGGGAGAACTGGCCAGCCTTTTGGCAAAAAAATAAGATTTCGTAAGATTTACAGAGATACAGAAATATAGAAGGGAGAGATAACGATGAAAATTTTAATGATCACAGGGAGTCCCCGTCGAAAAGGCACTTCCAATACATTGGCCGCCCGTTTTGAGGAAGGGGCTTTGGCGGCGGGCCACACCGTGGAACGGTTCGACGCAGCCCGGGCTAAAGTAGGTGGTTGCAAAGCTTGCTATTATTGCCGCAAGCACGACGGTGAATGTGCGCAAAAGGACGATATGATTCCTTTGCTGGGAGAAGATGGGAAGATCATGTCCGCCGATTTCATCGTTTTTGTGACGCCCCTTTATTATTTCGGGATGTCCGCCCAGTTAAAAGCAGTGTTGGATCGATTCTACGCATTGGGGCGCAAATTACGGGAGCGGGATCAAAAAGCCATTCTTCTGGCTACGGCAGGAGACGATGAAGAGTGGGTCGTTGGCGGTTTGGCAGAGCAATTCCGCGATGTTTGTCGCTGGGCTCATTGGCAGGAAGCCGGCATGGTGTTGGCTTTGGGATGCCATGAAGTGGAGCAGTTAACGGAGACTTCTTATCCTGATGATGCGTATCGTCTAGGGGCTTCTCTGGTCTAACCGTGGGGCCTTTGGGGTAGTCGTTTCCTTTTTGGCGGGAAAGGTCAATTATGAGATAAAAACTAACAGCAGACCGCCAATGGCAGTCTGCTGTTTTATCATTCGGTAGATGTTTCAGGTCAGGGAAATATCATGGTCAACGGTGGTATAGAAATATGGAATGATAGATTCGATGTTGCGGCTTTGCCCCAGGAGCCACATGAGTTTTGTCACGGCGGCTTCAGCAGTCATGTCGTAACTCTCCAAAATTCCGCACCCTTTGGCCAGATTGCCCACGGCATAGCGCTCCATGTGGGTGCCTTCCATCATGGCTTGGCTTGTACCCACTAAGACAACGCCATGGGCCGTTGCTTTGTTCAGGGTTTGTAAAAACGCGTTTTCATTGCCAAGGGGCAGATTCCCTAAGCCGTAGCCCTCCAACACAATGCCGTGAAAATGTTTGATCAGTCCGTTGAGCTGTTCCGCTTCCTTGCTGTTGGGAATCAGTTTTAGTAAGGCGACGTTTGGATCCATCTCGTGGGTAAAACGACAGCGGTGTTTTGGTGGTTCCTCTTCGGTGATGATGGAGACATCTCCTTGGTGCACCGTGGCGATCAAAGGAAAATTAACGGAACAAAAAGCTTCGTCGCTGTGGGTATATAGTTTTTTTGCTCTGGTACCGGCGATGACTTTCCCGCCGAATACCAGCCGTACCCGACAGGCTTTGGGATGGGTGCAGTAGGCGATGGCATCCCAAAGGTTTTTTCGACCGTCGGATCCCGGTTGCTCCATAGGACGCTGCGCTCCGGTAAGAACGATGGGTTTTGGAGAATCGGCAATAAGGTAAGATAGGGCCGCCGCGGTATAGGCCATGGTATCGCTACCATGGCAAAGGATGAATCCATCGTAAGCTTCATACTGGCTTTCCACTGCCAGAACCATATTGAGCCAATGGCGGGGCGCGATGTCGGAACTCTCCAACGACATGAGGTTCAAAGCGTCAATTTGGCAGATTGAGGTAGTTTTCGGAAGAAATTCTAAAAGTTCCTCAGCAGTGAGCTGGGGTTGCAATCCCATAGAGGTGGCGCGACAAGCGATGGTGCCGCCGGTGTTGATTAATAGGATTTTCATTGGTTCTCCTTTCGTCGGTCTTCATGGTGGATTGTTTGTCGTAAGGAGGAGTTGTTGATGCCGTTATTTTGTGAAGAAACTCTTTTTTCATGCATTCTTTACTTGCCATGGGGGAAACTTTATGATATAATGACTTGACAAATAGTTTTCAGTTTGCTGTGCTAGGCGGGGAGGTAGCGGCACCTTGTACCCACAATCCGCTAAAGTGGGGCTGAATTCCTGTTTGAGGCGGTATCGCTTGAGGCCTGCCTTATATAAGTGATGTTGATCATCGGGTCCCGTGCGACGGACAGCCGTGAACCCCGTCAGGTCCGGAAGGAAGCAGCGGTAAGCGGTGTAGTTCGGGTGCCCCGGGAGTGCCTGGTGGGAGTTAACTGTATGAGTAACGCTTGGGAGGTATTCGTCGAGAACAGGTGCACAGCACTTATTTGAATGATACGGTCTTCATGGCTGATTGTGGATCGATGGGAAATGCTCGACCGTTGGCATTCCCTTTTTTCGTTTTAGGGAGGAAACCCGTGGTGATGGAACATTTGGCTCTTTACCGTAAATATCGCCCCCAAACCTTTGGGGAATTGGTGGGCCAGGACGATATTGCTCATATTTTGAGAAACGCTGTGATTTCCGGCCGTACGGTTCACGCCTATCTTTTTTGCGGAACCAGAGGTACCGGCAAAACCAGCACTGCGCGGATTTTGGCGAAGGCATTGAATTGCCATCATCCCAAAGATGGGGAACCCTGCAATCAATGCCCTTCCTGTCGGGCCATTACAGAAGGCCGCGCCATGGACGTCATCGAGATTGATGCCGCCTCCAACCGTGGCATTGATGAAGTGCGGGATTTGTTAGAAAAAGTACACTTTGTTCCTGCGGAAGGACGGTATAAAATCTATATTATCGACGAAGCGCATATGCTGACCAATGAATCCTTTAACGCTCTGTTGAAAACCTTTGAGGAGCCTCCTCGCCATGTGGTTTTTATTTTGGCCACTACCGAAGCGAGAAAAGTACCTCTCACGATTTTGTCTCGCTGCCAACGGTATGATTTCCGCACCATCGGCGAAGAAGAAATGCTGGCGGCGCTGGAAAATATTGCCCAAAAAGAAAAGGCAGACATTACCGAAGACGCCCTGGAACTTTTGGCCCAAAAAGCCAAAGGTAGTATGCGAGACGCCCTTTCCCTGATGGATCAGGCATTGGGAGAAGACGGAGTCACCATGACGGCGGAACGCCTTTCCCAGATGCTGGGCAGTGTTACAACGAATTTTTGGCCCGATTTCCTCGGCAAAATGGCTTGCGGGGATGTGGTCTCCGTCTTTTCCGCCATCGATACAGTGGAAAATGACGGCATCGACGTTCGCCAGTTCTTCCAGGATCTGAGGCGGCTCTTAGGCGACCTGCTGGCCTACGGCGGCCCCAAAGAGGGCAGCTACGGCAAAACCTTGGAACAATGCAAAGGGTTCTTTTCCACCGGCGAGATTTTAGACCTCATCGCCGTATTCGGCGAGGGGGAACAGGCCTTTCGCTT
>CAJFVQ010000077.1 GCA_904420535.1 Candidatus Cryptoclostridium obscurum | reverse complement strand
TTGGGAACAACAAAGAAGGTGATAACGCCAAGAGCAATATTGATGATTGCATAAGCGAGGATAACGTCACGGAGACCGGCAACATCAGAGATCGCGGCATTAAAGATCGCAACGATACCGAGACCGATAGCCGTTGCCGTGATACCGCGCAAACCTTCAAATAGACCATACAACCGTCCCTGTTCTTTGGATTCCCCCATGCCGCGCACAAAGTTGATGACGGCGGGCCAGAAAATCAGCGAAGTGGAGAATGCCCAGAAAAAACTGATGAACAGCGCAATACCATAAGAGGGGAAAGTTGCGAACCAAAGTCCCGCGGCCCCGGTGAGAATCTGTCCGATGGGAAGTAAGATTTTATCGGAGAATTTCATGGCGACAACACCGCCAACGAGATAGCACACAAGAGAACCGAGGCCGAAAGCGGTCATAAAAGTACCCAACTGCGTATTGGTAACGTCAAATGCTACAAGCATGGCATCATAATAGCTATAACGAAGATAAGGCAACTGGTAGATAAGACCACAAGCCAGAGCAAGAATAAACAAGACAAACCATCGATTTAACCCTTTTTTACTCATAAAAGTAAGCCTCCTTAATTTTTAGGGATGATCATACAAATTCAGGATAAATGCTTTGTTCACGACGAATGAGTATTTGTTCACGACACTCACCGTTTTATATCGCAAAATTCATGCCAAAAATCAAGAAATTTTACTTTTTAAATACTTTTGGGTCGATACCATGTTTTTTCAACTTAACGGAAAGACTTTGGCGCGAGATACCGAGTTTCTCGCCACAGCGAGAAAGATTTCCCTTTGTGGCTCGAAGGGCGAACTGAATCAATTCCTTTTCATAGGAATCCACCATATCATTGATATTACCATGGAAATGCACGATAGGCGCAGCAGGGCTCATTTCGTCGTTACGAACGGAAAATACCTCTTCAGCATTGGGCATTCCCATCAGTTCCTCGCTGAAATGGCGTTTCAGATAAGTGGGAAGATGGCGCAGGTCAAGGATGGTTTCGCCGTCTAACGTCATGTTCATGGAACTCTCAATGGCATTGGAAAGTTCCCGCACATTACCGGGCCAACCATAGGCATGAAACAGACGATCTAAATCAGGAGAAACCGAGAGAATGGTGGCGTTTAGCTCGGCATTGGCTTTTTCAATAAAATAATCCATCAACAGAGATAGATCTTCATTCCGTTCTCGCAGTGAGGGAATCCAGACCATGCCGGTAGAAAGTCGATAATACAGGTCCTCCCGTAATTCGTTATTGCGCACTGCTTCGGAAGGAAGTTTGTTGGTGGCACTGATAATACGGCAATTAATCTTCCGCGTTTTGCTGTCACCAATCCGTTGGACCTCTTTTTCCTGGAGTACCCGCAAAATTTTTGCCTGAAGCATCAATGGCATGGAATTGATCTCATCCAGAAATACAGATCCCCCCTCTGCCTTCTCAAAGAGGCCCGCATGGTCGATAGCTCCGGTAAAAGCGCCTTTGACCGTGCCAAAAAGCATACTTTCCAACAAGTTTTCCGGAATGGCTGCGCAGTTGATGGGAACGAACGGCCCCGCTTTATAGGGACTGGCATTATGAATACTTTGGGCAAACATCTCTTTGCCGGTGCCGGTCTCTCCATAAATCATCACAGGTAGTTTTTTCGCAGCAAAACGGCGCGCCATCACAATGGTGTTTTTCATCAATTCACTTTTACCAATAATATCGTCAAAAACGTACTGTGTACCGTTTTTCATGGTCTTATTGCGGAACCGATAAGAAATTTTTTGCTTAAAAGCGCCGTGCTTGATCAAAAACGCCTTCAAACGGTCCACATCCTCGGATAAAGCAAAAACACCGATGATATCATCGCCTTCTCTAACTGGATAAGTGCTGGTAATGGCATTAACGGTAGTGCCGTCCTTCAAATACCATTCCAGATTTTCATAAATGTGAGGCTTCCCTGTCTGTAGCGCATCCAAAGTGGGAGAATTCATTCCTTCCCGGAACACGGTATTGGAATAGATATCCGCAAGATTTTTTCCGATGACATCATCATCCAAATGATCCAGGCGTTTGGCCGCGCGATTCAAATATACCATCTTGCCATCGCGATCCGCCACATAAATTGCGACGTGGAGCCGCTCAAAAATCTCCATAAAAAAATTCACATTCAATAAATCCTTCATAATACATCTCCTTTCCCGTAAAATTTCCACGTTAATTACGATTGAACAAATATCTATGTATCTATGCTCTATGCAATAACCATGCCGCAAAAAATCTTGCCGCAAGAAAAATTTCATTTGCCCCAAAAGCGCAAGAAAAATTGCCAAAATTTCTTTGATTTTTTCCAAAAATTTATCCCGAAACCTGTCAATAAATATTGCGCTTTTAAACAAATCGCAACATTTGTTGCCGCAATAAATATTGCGATTTGTTCGTTTAGCATCAGAAAAACTTATGATTGTTCAAATTTTTCATATATTAATGAAGAAAAAATCACCGTCCTTTTTACATACACTTTGGCACAGGTTTTGCGTTAAAAGATTGCGTTCACAAAATACAGCACGATTTGTTTGTTTACGACAAAAATAAAAAAGGAGAATGAAATATGTCGATCGAAGGAATCAAGTCTTATTATCATGTCAATGAAACAAAATTTCACGCTTTGACAGAAGAAGAATGTGAAAAAATCATTCTGGCAGCTCTGCGCATCATGGAAGAAACGGGGCTCGTGATCCAAAAAAACACCGTCGGCGATATTTTTGAGAAGGCTGGCTGCACCGTAGAGGGGGATCTTGTAAAATTTCCCCAGGAATTGGTAAAAGAATGCATTGCCTCTGCCGCACCGGAACTCGTACTTTACGACCGCATGGGTAACGACGTAATCCATGCCACCGGATGTAACAACTATTACGGCAACGGCCCCACCAACCCTATGTACAATGATTTTGAAACAGGGGAACGTAGATTGGCCTTGACCAAAGATATTGCCAACAATGCACTGGTGTCCGATGCCTGCCCCAACATCGACTTTATCATGGGGCTCGGCGGGATTTCCGACTGCGATCCTCAAGTCGCTGACATTGTGGAATTGCAGCAGATTTTGAAAAACACCACCAAACCCATTATTCCCTGGTGCATTGATGTTGAAAATCTCAAAGATCTGATTGAAATGTGCTCCGCAGTGGCCGGCGGCGGCGATAAGCTGGCAGAAAAACCGTTTGTTGCCATTTTCCCCGGTTGTTCTATTACCCCTCTTACCACCGATGGCCTCAACTATGAAAAAATGAAATATGCCATCGAAGCAGGGCTTCCCATCATCTGGATGACCGGTCCGCAGCTCGGCTGTACAGCACCTGTCACCCTTGCCGGCGCCATCGCTTTGGGAATGGCCGAAGTCTTTGTGTCCCTGGTCTTCTCCCAGCTGGTGAAAAAAGGCAGCGCCATTGCTTTAGGCGTCGTCATCGTCAGCACTGATATGGCAACCACATCCAATGCCTATGGTACTCCGGAACATTGTATTGGCGACGCTGCAGTGGCCGATATTTTCCATTACCTCAATCTTCCCATGATTCAGACTGGCGGCGTGACCGAATCCAAAATCGTCGATGAACAGGCTGCCATTGAATCCTCCATGCAAATCATCAGTAACGCCCTGGTAGGTGGTCATCTCGTTCATGACGTGGGCTTTATTGACGCCGCGATGTCCGCTTCTCTCGACCAAATCGTCATGTGCGATGAAATCATCAGCTATGCTCGCCGTTTTGCCCGCGGTTTTGAAGTCAATGATGAAACTTTGGCCATTGATGTGATCCAAGAAGTGGGGCCCGGCGGTGAATATCTTACCCAGGATCACACTTTCATGCACTTCCGCGATGAACTATGGAAACCCATCACCATTGACCACAGCAAATACGACACTTGGGCCGTCGATGCCAAAGATATGCGCACTCGTGTCCATGAAAGGACCAAAAAGCTTTTGGAAGAACATCAAGTCGCACCCTTACCAGAAGATGTTGTATCTACGATTGACGAAATCGTGGCCCGGGCAGAAAAACGCGTAAAAAAATAATCGCTATGGCTTTATGCTGCCCAAATCATACAAAAATAGTAAAAGAGAGAGAGTTTATTCTCTCTCTCTTTTATTTTCGCTTAAACTTTTTTAGGTCGATGTTATGACGCTTGATTTTAAAAGTGAGATTCTGGCGGGTGACTCCCAGCTTTTCCCCGCACTTAGTCAAATTTCCATGAGTGCTTGCCAAAGCCAATTCAATCAGGCCCTTTTCATATTCGGCCATCATCGTATTGAGATTGCCATGGAAATCCATTTGCGGAACATTTCTGTGACTTTGAGGACTTTGTCGCTGAAAGACCTGCTCCGCATTGGGCATTGCTGAAATTTCATCTTTAAAATGGTTTTTCATATACGTGGGAAGATGGTGCACATCTAAAATATTTTCCCCCTCAATCGTCATATTCATGGCGCTTTCAATGATATTAGCCAGTTCTCGACAGTTCCCAGGGAAATAATAAGATTTCAAAAGTCTCTTTAATTCCGGCGACATGGACGTTACCGTAGCGTCAATTTCCTCATTGCATTTGGCGATAAAATAGTCTGCCAACAATTCCAAATCATCGCCACGCTCTCTTAGGGGCGGGATCAAAATCATCCCAGTGGACAAACGGTAAAAAAGGTCCTCTCGCATCTCTCCGTCACGAATGGCTTCTGACGGAAGTTTGTTGGTTGCGCTGATAATGCGGCAGTTGATTTTTCTTGTTTTACTGTCCCCGATCCGCTGGACTTCCTTTTCTTGTAATGCTCGAAGAATCTTTGCCTGCAACGCGATGGGCATGGAGTTGATTTCATCCAAAAATACTGAGCCATTTTCTGCTTTCTCCAATAGTCCCACACTATCAACAGCCCCGGTAAAGGCGCCTTTTACAGTGCCGAAAAGAATGCTTTCCAAGAGGTTTTCCGGAATAGCGGCACAGTTCACAGGAATAAAGGGACCGGACACGGAAGAGCTCGCGTTATGAATGCTTTGGGCAAACATCTCCTTCCCGGTACCGGTCTCACCGTAGATCATCACCGGCAGCTTTTTCGCGGCAAAACGGCGGGCAATAGTAATGGTGCTTTGCAGGGCGTCGCTTTCGCCGATGATATCGTCAAAAATGTAATTGGTACCGTTATGAAGGGTTTTTTTCCTCATACGATAAGTTCGTTTGCGGGGAAAAGCTCCGATCTCTATGAGACGCTTTTTCAGATCCGCGATATTCTCTGCCATTTCATATACGCCCAGGATCTCGCCATTTTCTATAATGGGATAGGTGTTGGTGATCGCATTAATGGCTGTCCCGTTTCCGGTAAACCACTCCAAATTTTCATTCTCCTGGATCTCACCGCTGGCAAGGACGTCGAGGCAAGGAGAATTTCTATGGGTGTGAAATTCCGTATTGACGTAAACCGCGTCGATGGTTTTTCCCAAGAAATCGCTTTTTGGCATTTGCTCCAATTGAGAAGCGGCATTGTTTAAATAAACGACTTTCCCCTGAGCATCTACGATATAGATGGCTTCTTTGAGATGCTCAATAATTTCAAGCAAAATATCTTTCGTAATGTTTAATTCCATAAATCGTTCCCGCCCTTTTCTTAAAACAAAATATTAAAATTATATTCTTTATGCAAATATTTTTGCGTATAATCATAAAATCGCAAATTATATTGCCGCAAAAATTTTTGCATATTAAAATTATATCATAATTTTTCTACATTCCAATGAAATAAAAGTAATTATTTTTCACTTATTTGGTTTTTATATATTTTTTATATATTTAAAGAAGCGTCAGAAAAATAAAAATTTTTTTTATTGTTTTTAAAACTTTGGCACACCCCTTGCATTACAGTAAGGTGTTCACGACAAAAAAACAAACAATGTCAAAATCAAAATTATTTTCATCTTGAAAGGAGTTCTCTACTATGGCAATCGAAGGAATTAAATCTCATTACAACGAAAACATCATGCGCTACTATGTGGCAACCGAAGAACAGATCGAATTGATCCTCAACGGAGCATTTGAAATTCTCGAAGAAGTCGGTACCGACATCATGGATCCTAAAGCCCGTGATTACATGGAAAAATATGGATGCCGCGTGGAAGGCACCCGGGTTTACATCGACAGGGAACTGGTAAAACAAGCCATTAGTACCGCTCCCTCTCATATCCAAGTTTACAACCGTTTCGGCGAACCCGCCATGGATGTGGGCGGCAACAACACATATTTTGGCAACGGCCCCACAAACCCCTTCTATTATGACTTTGAAACATATGAAAGACGGGAAGCCAGAAAGAGCGACGTTGCCAACAGCGCAAGACTTTCCGACGCTTTGCCTAACATCGACTTCGTCATGTCCTTAGCGGGCATCCGCGACTGGAATCCCCTCATTGCCGACACCTGCGAAATGCATGAAATGCTGCAAAATACCACCAAACCCATTGTCTGCTGGGGTGTTGACGTAGAAGGTTTGGAAGAACAGTTTGAAATGATGGCCGCTGTTAGAGGCAGCTGGGAAGCCTTCCTTGAAAAACCCTTCGCCATCTGCTACGCCGGCGACCCTGTAACTCCTCTGACCGTTCCTGCTGACGCTGCCCGCAAACACGTATACTGCGCAGAACGCGGCATGACTGTTCTCTGGCCCTCCGGTGTACAGCTGGGATGCGTATCTCCCATGACCATTGCCGGCTCCATCACTCTCGGCATTGCGGAAAACCTCGCCGGTCTCGTATTGTGTCAGTCCGTCCGCCCCGGCAACGGTTACGTTGGTACTGCTGTAACTCTGACGGTTGACATGAACACTACCCAGGCTGCTTACGGTACTCCCGAACACTGCCTCGGTGAAAGCTTGGTCGCTGATATCTATCATTACCTGGATCTTCCCTGCTGGGAAACGGCTTGTGCCTCCGACTCCAAAATCGTTGACGAACAATGCGCTTTGGAATGCGCCTTCACCTCTTTAGTAAACTGCCTCTCCGGCGGCAATCTCGTTCATGACGTGGGATTCATGGAATCTGCCGCTTCCTCGCATCTCGACCTCATCACCATGGCTGACGAAGCCATCGGTTATGCCCGTCGCATTCGCCGCGGTGTAGAAATCACTCCCGAAAAACTCGCTCTCGATGTCATCAAAGAAGTGGGCCCCGGCGGCGAATATATCACCCATATGCACACCTTTGAAAACTTTAAAAATGAACTTTGGTTCCCCAATTTGATGGACAGACAGAGATACGATGTATGGAAAGAAAACCCCACCGATTTCCGTACCAGAATGCATGAAAGAACTAAAAAACTTCTTGCGGAACACAAAGTTCCCGAACTGCCCGCAGACGTAATTGCTAAATTGGATGCAATTCTTGATAAAGCGGTGAAAAGAGTCGATTAACAATTAATCTCCGTACTTGTAAGGGGAAGCCTTGTGCTTCCCCTTACAAAATCATTTTCGTAAAAAGCTCTTTTGCAATGAAACATGAGAGAAGGTCTTTGTTATGAAAAACTCCATAAAAACAAGCAGAATCAACCACACTGTTTTTTGGCCTCCCTTCTTAGTGTTGTTGGCTTCTGTTATTTTTAGTTTTATCAATGGCGACGGTTTTGCCGTTGCGATGAATGGCGCCTACGAATGGATCACGAATTGGTTTGATTGGCTTTTTGCCCTGGTGGCCTTAGGGTTTGTGATTCTTTGCATTGTGATCTTTTGTAGCCCTGCCGGCCGTATTAAATTCGGCGGTGAAGACGCGAAACCCAAATACACATTTATCCAGTGGTTCGCTATGAGCCTTTGCGGCGGAATTGCCATTGGAATTGTTTTTTGGGGTGTGGCAGAGCCCATTCAACATTTGGAAGAACCGGCTTTGGGAATTACGCCGGAAAGTGCCGAAGCCGTGATGTTTTCAATCTCCACAGTTTTCCATCATTGGTCATTTACTCCTTATGCCCTCTATGTTACAGCAACCATTCCCATCGCCCTGGCGGTCTATAATTATCATCAAAAAATGACGATTAGTTCCGGTCTTTACTTTTTACTGGGAGATCGCTGCCATGGCAAGATCGGTACGATAGTTGATGCTGTATGCCTCTTTTCTCTGGCAGGTGGAATTGCCACCTCCATGGGTATGGGAATCATGCAAATTGCCAGTGGCCTTGATTTTGTTGCAGGGATTGACCCATCCCCTTTCATCTGGGCCATCGTAGCCCTCGGTATTGTAATCTCATTTACCGCGTCCAGTGCCGTGGGGATGGACAAGGGGCTGAAGTGGCTGTCTGATCAGAACTTAAAATTGTATATCCTCATTTTGCTTTTCATCATTGTCGTTGGTCCTACCGCATATATCTTCAAAATCGGCGTTGAGGGTATGGGAGAATTTGTAACAACATTTTTCTCCAAATCAACCTATCTTGGCGTTGCTACCGGTGAAGACTGGTCCCGCTGGTGGAGCATTTTCTATTGGGCATCATGGATTGCTTATGCCCCAGTAGTGGGAGTATTCCTTACCCGACTCTGCTACGGCCGCACCATACGTCAATTTTTAGCAGTTAACTTGGTAGCTCCCGCGCTTTTCGGCATTGTTTGGTTCACCGTTTTCGGCGGCACCTCCATTCATATGCAATTAGATGGTTCTTTCGATCTCTGGTCCGCTTTGGAAACCAATGGATTAGAAAGTGCTGTATTTGCCTTTTTTGATCAATTCCCCTTTGGGACGTTTGTAGTGATTCTCTTTTTAGTAATCATTGTTATCTCCTTCGTCACTATGGCCGATTCTATGACTTCTGTTGCAGCCATCATGAGTACCAGTGGTTTTCAACAAGGCGAGGGCGAACCTCCACTGTTTTTAAAAGTCACTTGGGGACTGATTATGGGATCTTTGGCCTGGGTCATGATTAGCTTTGCAGGTATTGACGGTACCAAGATGCTGGCAGTATTAGCATCATTCCCATTATTGTTTCTTATGATAGCCTTAGCATTTTCCGCCATGAGAGGCCTGTATGCTCAACAAACAGATTTCGCATCCATTGGTCGGAAAAAGGACAAAAATGCTTGACAGAGGAGGGATATCATGTCACACGTTTTAGGAATTGACACCGGCGGTACCTTTACCGACGGTATCATTCTCAATTTAGAAACTAAAGAAATTTTGGCAGCAGTAAAATCGCCTACCACCCATAAAGATCTCATCATCGGTATCAGTAATACCATCGAACATCTTCCTTATGATTTATTAAAAACCGTTGATTATTTGTCACTTTCCACCACCCTGGCCACAAACGCCATTGTGGAAAACCGCGGCTGCCGTGTTGGATTGTTGCTTTTAGGAGCTGAACCCAGCGCCGATCTGCCCCAATGCGAATATCAGATCTTACCGGGAACAATGAATATTCGCGGAGAAGAAACTGTTCCCCTGGATCTCGAAGAAACCCGAAAAGCTATTGAAAGTTTTCGCGGAAAAGTGGATGCTGTGGCAGTCTCCGGTATTTTCAGCATTCGCAATGATAACCATGAAAAGACAGTAAAACAAATAGTACGAGAAACGCTCCATTGCCCTGTCGTGGCGGCCCATGAGCTTTCTTCGGTCATTGGTATGCAAGAACGTACCGTGACTGCAGTTTTAAACGCAAGGCTACTCTATGTTATCGACGAATTGCTGAATGCCACCCGAACCGTTCTCGATCGCAAAAAACTTGATATTCCCATCATGGTCGTAAAAGGCGATGGAAGCTTAATGAACGAATCCATTGCCAGGGAACGTCCCATTGAAACCATTTTATCAGGCCCTGCAGCCAGTATCATCGGCGCTACTTTTTTAAGCAATATACAAGATGGTATTGTTTTGGATATGGGCGGAACGACCACAGATATCGCTATTCTACATCGAGGAGTGCCGCGGCTTGATCCAAACGGCGCAAAAGTTGGAGGATGGCACACCAGGGTTTCTGCAGTGGAGGCTACGACGTTTGGTCTCGGCGGTGACAGCCGCATACATTTTGATGAGCAAGAAAGGCAATGGAAATTAGGCCCCCGTCGCAGTTGGCCGGTTTCTGTCATTTGCAAAAAATATCCAAATTATTTTGAGGAATTACAGCAGATCTCCCTTGCTCCTCCAGGGCTAACCAAATATGAGCTTGTCGACGGTTATTTTCTTTTACATCAACCCTCAACTTATACCCAACTGAGCGAATTGCAGGAAAAGGCCTTAGAAATCGTAAAAGACGCTCCCCATACTTTGGTGGAAATTAGCCGCCAGCTTCAAATTAATCCCAACTTTCTTTCTTTAGATTCTTTGGTTGACCATGGTATTCTCGGTACTGTTGGTTTCACTCCTACGGATATTCTGCAATTAAAAGGTCATTATCATGCCGGCAAAGAAGAAGCCGCCATGTTGGCCCTCGACTTATTGGCAAAAAACCATGGTTATAAAACCTCGGTTTTGATCGATATCATAGAAGAGACCATGACAAAACAAATGTGCCGTGTAATCTTAGACAGTATGTGGACCTATGAAAAAGAGGATCTCGATCCATTTTCCGGGGATCATGCCATAGAATACTTCATCGAAAATGCCCTGGGAAAACGACATTCATCCTTGATATCAAACAGTATTTCTTTAAACGAACCGATCATCGGTATCGGCGCTCCAACAAAATCCTGGCTACCTCCGGCGGGGGAACGACTCCACACCGAGACGATTTTCCCATCCCATAACCATGTTGCCAATGCTGTCGGTGCTGCTGCAGGAAAGGTGATGACCATTTTCCGCATTTTAGTGCAAAACCATGATACCGCAGGCATCGAAATCTATGCACCTTGGGGAAAAAGCCATTTTAAGCCATCAGAACATAAAAACGAACAAGAACAAGTCCCTATGGAGATTGCCGTACAGAAAGCAATCCAAGAGGGGAAAACTAAAATGGAAGAAGAAATGGCGCGTCAGGGCATCAATCAATATGAGATCTTGGTAGAGCAAAAGGATTCTAAAATCGATGGTCCAAACAGCGGCTTTCGCCTCCATATTGAAACAAAAATTGAGATCGCTGCTGTAGGGCTTCCTCAAAACAGAGTCAATCAACCACAACAAAAATCTCTTTTGGGAAAATTCTGGGGCAAAGATAAAAATCCCGATTTTTCCAAATTACCTACCGTATAAGACACTTCATACATAAAAACGAGCAATGGAAAACTCATTGCTCGTTTTTATAATGTTTCAAACGGCCTTATATGACCATAAAGGGAAAAAGCGCCGATCTTTCAATCCTTATGCATATGATTGGAAGGATACGGTAACGAGAACCCCGGCGCATTTCAATCCACGCGCATGGGGCAAAGCCCCAAAGGGCGCGACGCTTAACCTTTTTAATTCATTTTTTGTCCACAAAAATTTCAATCCACGCGCCCGTGAAGGGCGCGACCTGTAGACGATCTTCATAATATTCTTTCACTGCCGATTTCAATCCACGCGCCCGTGAAGGGCGCGACTTAAAGCGGTGATTACGCCTGAAGCTATTTGCGTTTTTCAATCCACGCGCCCGTGAAGGGCGCGACCCAAGC
>CAJFVQ010000076.1 GCA_904420535.1 Candidatus Cryptoclostridium obscurum | reverse complement strand
TTTTTCATTAATAAATTATATTATTTTTACATTCATGTTTGATATTTTATCCTAATATCTGTTTTAGCAGGTATATTTTTTTTGGCATATATTTTGCAATATAACTCGTCACAAGCGCTTGAAAAAACAAAGGAGGATCTAATGTCAATGGAAAAGAAAATGGGAGTTCTCGGGATTATTGATAAGCCGGCCTTTTTGCTGCCATCAATCCTGATCGTATCGGCAATTATCTTTGGCGCCGTTGCTCCAGACATCTTTAATAATGCGGCAAGTGCCGCTTTCACCTTTGTCACGAAATATTTCAGCTGGTTTTACGCTCTTGGAGTATCGTTAATGATTGTATTCTGCTTTTGGGCTGCCTTTGGCAAATATGGTAAAATTAAGCTCGGTGGCAGTGACGCAAAGCCCACCATGTCTTTTACAAGTTGGTTCTTTGTCACCCTGATTTCCGGCATCGCCATCGGTACTGTCTATTGGTCCGTCGGCGAACCCATCAGCT
This sequence comes from Candidatus Cryptoclostridium obscurum, assembly GCA_904420535.1. Classification (GTDB taxonomy): domain Bacteria; phylum Bacillota; class Dehalobacteriia; order UBA7702; family UBA7702; genus Cryptoclostridium; species Cryptoclostridium obscurum. Next base: position 16,784 of record CAJFVQ010000076.1, on the reverse strand, counting down.
ACCTGACATCGCCACCGGGATTCACCGGTTGGGAACCCTACAGTGCCGAAGCGGCAGAAGGAGTACTAAAATACAACTTCCTTCACTGGGGGATTCATCCCTACGCTATTTATACCGGGTTTGGCCTTTGTTTTGCATTCATCATCCTTAACGGAAAACGTCGTTTCAGTATGAGCTCCGGTCTCTACCCCCTGATTGGAAACAAAACAGAAGGAATCGTGGGAAAATTGGTCAACGGTCTTTGTATGTTCTCCATTCTAGGATGTATGGGTACCTCCCTTGGTTTCGGGGTTTCTCAGTTCAGTACCGGTGTCAGCTACGTTTTCGGTACCACCATCAGTGACGCTGCCATGGCGGTTTTCTTCATCGGTATCGTTCTAATCCTGGCAGTTGGCACTGCCTGTACCGGTTTACAAAAAGGTATCACCCCCGCCAGTCATGTCAATATGTATATTTTCATTGCGCTGATGGTTTGGGCCTTCATTTTCGGTGGTCCCCTGTTTATTTTGAACAACACGACCTCCTCCATCGGCCAATACCTTGCCTTTTTGGTCCCCCAATCCTTCTATCTGGAACCCGTAAAGCAAACGGGATGGGTTGCCAACTGGTCCATCTTTTATTGGGCATGGTGGCTGGCAGCAGCTCCCAGTGTGGGATTGTTCCTGACCAAATTAGCAAAGGGACGCACAATCCGCGAATTCGTTTTGGTCAATATGATCGCCCCGACTATCTTCCTCATCGCCTGGTTTGGCATCTTTGGCAGCTCCGCCATTCAAATGGAACTGGCAGGCTCCAACATCGCCGCGGACATCGCAGAATGGGGAACTCCGGTATCATTGTTTGCCTATGTAAAAAACCTTCCTCTTACTCCTGTCCTTTACGGCCTCGTATTCCTTGCCATTATCATTTCCATCACTACCATGATCAACGCCATGATCTTCGCCTTGTCGGATATGAGTACAAAACCGCGATTTTTGGAAGAAGGAAATCGCCGCAAAGGTCCCTCCAATGTTCTTAAAATCTATTGGGGCATTGTCATGGGCAGTATTGCCTTTATCCTCTTGTTTAGCGGTGGTCTCGGCGCCTTACAAACAGCTTCCGTGGTCTGCGGTTTGCCGATCATGGCTTTGGAATTGGTCCTAGCAGTCGGTTTCATCAAAGCAATGCGCCAACGCAGCAAATATGACCTGACATTGACAGAGCTGGAAAGAAACACATTGCGCAAAGAAGAATCCGCCAAAAAGGACGAAAAAGAATCTACCGCCACAACCTCTGCCTCGTAAGTTTATGATTCATTTCTAAGAGATCCAAATATCAAATCTATTCATCAAAGGAGAATCATTATGACAAAGACAAAATTACAGTTGATCCATGAAGCTTCCATGAAAATCTTGGCCAGAACCGGTATGAAATTCCATCATCCCGAAGCCGTAGAGATCCTAAAAAACCACGGCATCAAAGTAGAAAACAACGTTGCTTATTTCACCGAAGACCAGTTGATGTATTGGGTCAGAAAAGCTCCCTCTCGGTTCACTCTCTATGCTAGAAATCCCGAACATAACGTCGTTATCGGCGGAGATGAAATCAATCCCGCTCCTCCTTATGGCTGCCCTTCGATTATGGAAAAAGACGGAACCAAACGGGACGGGACCATACAGGACTATGTCAACTATGCCAAGCTCTTCCATGCCAATGAAGATTATCATATTGACGGCGGCCTGATGATCCAACCCAACGACATTGATATTCCCACCTCTTGTCTGGCGATGTTCTTTGCGGCTTTGACCCATACCGATAAAGCATTAATGATCTCCACCGGGAAACAGGAATACATGGAAGCCATCATCGACTGCGCGGCGGAAGTATTCGGTGGCAAAGAAGCGCTGAAAGCATATCCTCGCATGCTGACGATCATGAACATCAACACTCCTCTGCAACTGGATGTTGTTATGAGTGAAGTGCTGCTGACATTGGCTAAAAACGGACAACCCTTTGTCGCAGCCAACTGCGCCATGGCAGGTTCTACTTCTCCCATTACTTTAGCAGGCACCATGGCCATGACCAATGCCGAAGTACTCTCCTGCATCGCCTTGACCCAAATGGTCAATCCCGGCACGCCAGTAGTCTATGCTTCTCAATCGACGACCTCCGATATGAGAACTGGCCAGATTGCCTGCGGCTCCCCGGAAGGCGCCCTCTGCTACAAATATACCGCACAACTGGCCAAATTCTATGGTCTTCCCTGCCGCGGCGGCGGCGCTGTCACTGACTCCAAGGTGGTTGACGCTCAATCGGGTTATGAATCCATGATGACTTTGATGGCAGACTGGTCCAATAACATGAACCTTATCATCCATTCTGCCGGGATCCTTGACAGCTACAATGCCACATCTTATGAAAAACTGATCCAAGACTTTGAAATTGTTCGCTACGTCAAACGCTATTTCAGAGACTTTGAAGTCAATGATGATACCATTCCTTTGGATCTCATCGACGAAGTGGGACACAGCGGAGAATTCCTTACCAAAGACCATACCTTCCAATATTGCCATTCGGAACCCTTGAATCCGACCATCAGTTCCAGAGGAAGAGTCAGTGACAACCTGCATCAGCTGGATATCAACATCGAAAAACGTTACAATCAGCTGATGGACAGCTACGTGCAGCCCCAACTGGACGCCGCCACCTTGGAAAAAGTCAAAGAAATCCTCACCTCTCACGGCGTGGATCGCAGCCTTTTGGATAAAATCGAAACCATGTAACTTTTCTAGCAATTTATCATCTCCACCATATAACAAATCAACGGAACGTCTCCTACAAAGACGTTCCGTTGACTTATATTTGATTCTTTTTCCAAAAATAAGGTTCGTAAAGATGTTTTAAAGTTTTTACCACAGTGTTGGTATCATTATCGTGGACAACGATATCATAAACGCCATCAATGCTGCCAAAGGTTACGACCTTTCTCAATCCCAATGTTTCACAAAGGTATTGCATCATTTTTCGGCGAGAAACCCCTTGATCGTATACTTTCACATAGGAATACCCTTCATACTCCGAAGGTTGACGGTAACTGTAGATATCTTTGGCAAAGGGTTGAGTGCTTAGCTCCAATTCAAGGGTAGCGGCTTCTTCATCGGACAGTAAAACCATCATGTAAATCCCCGGCTGACCTTGGGGCAGTTTCCCGTAAATATAGTTACGATAAGGGGAAACCCGCAATTCTTCATATAATTTTTCTTCCGCGGCATTATTAAAGTCCTCATGGTAAATAAGCAATACGTCGTCAATAACGGAAGTAATAAAAGAATGAAGCCCCCGGGAGGCTAAAAAACGCTCCACAGCCGCTACGGTGTCATAGGGCATTTCCCATTTTTTGATATAGTGCTTTGCGTTCAGATCAAAAAGCAATGCACCGTTGGCAGCGATCACGGGCAATTTTAAATCAACCGAAGTCATAGGCTCCATAAGAGATGCCGGAGTTCTAGCAGTGGATACGGTAAAATTCATCCCATCATGTATCATTTGATTTAATACGACCTTGCTAAAGTCTGTCAGCGTATTGTTGGGAGTCACCAATGTTTCATCCAACGCAGAAATGAAGAGAATATCCTTATTCTTTTTTCGAGGCAGTCTTACCGCGTTAACAACCAAAGCTACCAAAATCCCAAGGAGCGTATCGACGACACGTTCAAAGGCAAAGAGAAAAGGAGAAATCTCCACAGTTTCAGTAATGGTAACACTTAGAAAAGCGACGCAAGCAATATAAGAAGCACTCTTTTGATGAAAAAGAAGTGTTGTATAAATTACAGGAACAACTGCAACGGAAACCAAAAGATAGTGCATCATCTCCGTATCAATCGTCAATAAATTGATTTCTATCAGCAATACGAGGCATCCATAAACAGCACCGATCATTGTTCCTACCACACGGTTCAATGCCACTTTTACACTGTTGCCCACATAAGGTTGCATACACAATATAGTAGCAATTGCAGAATAGAAGGGAATCGAGTGTTCCCCTCGGAACAGGCTCAGCCCCAAACAAATCAATACAGCTACCATGGTTTTGAAGATACGCATACCGATCCTAGGCAAATGATACGGCTCTTCAATTGGTCGATATTTGATTTTATCTTTTGTCATCATATCCCATCTCCCCCATGGTTATAACATAGAGGCCGGGAAAAATCAATGACTTTCCTTTTCTTTTGAGGATTTATTTTTATTCAAAAGGTCAAAGCCTTTCCAGTGTTGGAAAGGCTTTGTCTGGGGCTCCCTGAAAAAGAGAAAAATCCGGGTTTGATTTTTTTGTTGATAAAATGCAGCAGCCTCCAGCAAAATGCCGGAGGCTCAACAAGAAGGGATGAAACAATGAAAAAGGTTTGTTCTCGGGGTACAATCATAATATAACCGGTTTTTTTGTTCTCTATTCATGAAAGTAAAGAAAAAATATAGAATAATTGATGTTATTTCTATGGAAACATATTTCCACCAAATAAAAACCCCCGATTTTCATCGGGGGCCAACAGTAAAGAGAAAACAATGAAAAGGTTTTGTCTTATTGGGTACATGATTATCATATCCAACCGTGGTGAATACCTTGTTATACTTTCTTGAAAAAAAGAAGAAATGAATGTGTACGTTTTAAGAATATCTTGAACAAAGAATCCCCAGAAATCTCCGGGGATTCTTCAACAAAGAGAAATTACAAAAAGGATTTAATTGGATACGATATTAATATAATCAATTTTCATGAAAAAACATGTTCATTCATAAGTTTTTCCATCGTCATATCTGTGTTGTTTCTGTGAAAAAAATCATTGTAACTGCTTTTTCATTTCAGAAACAGCTGCTTCCAATTGCGAATCCTCCTTTTGATCTAAGCTATAAATTGCCATAGGATCATCATTGGACATTTCCACTTCGATATCAGGGGCAATCCCTTTTTCGTGGATTTCATGGCGGTCGGGACTTTGATAGCGCGCTGTAGTGACTTTCACAGCAGAACCATCGGAAAGCGAAAACACTGTCTGAATAATTCCCTTACCAAAGGTGGTGGTTCCAACCAGAGTTGCCACTCCGTTGTCATGCAGAGCGCCGGCCAAAATCTCCGAAGCGCTGGCGCTGTTTTCATTGACCAACATCACTACAGGCAGTTCCAAAGGTGATTCATTGGTCGAGTCGACAACTTCTTCGTCCTTCCGCTCTTGGGTCCAGAAAATATGATCTCCTGCGGGAAGAAACTCTTCTGCAATTTCCGTAACAGCGGTTACACTGCCACCGCCATTATTTCTCACATCGAGGATAAGACCTTTCAATTCTCCGGTATCTTGAAGAGATTTTAAAGTGTCGCGAAATTGCTGTGGTGTAGTATCGTTAAACTGGGAAATACTGATATAACCGATACCGTCTTCTCCTTCCAGATATTGCCCTTCTACCGTTGGAATATTGATATCCTTACATTCAACATCAAATTCCATGGTTTCGCCGTCACGCAGAATTTCCAAATGAACGATGGTCTCTTCTGTTTTTTTAATGGAATCGCTCACTTCTGAAGATGTTTTTCCTTCCATGGATTCACCGTCCACGGATACAATTTGATCTCCTGCCTTTAATCCTGCATCAAAGGCGGGAGAACCTTTGATGGGAGATAGAATGGAAACATAAGGAGAGTTTTCATCCTCACCAATATAAACACCAATTCCTTTATAGCTACCGCTGACTTCTTCCATCATGGAAGTAAACTCTTCTTCATTCAGATAATAGCTGTAAGGATCATCCAGAGCGCTGACGATACCTGCCATAGCACCCTCGGTCGTTTCCGCGAAAGAGAGGGAGGTGAGACTTTGGCGACTCATGACAATGAGCGTTTGGGCCAAACTGCCTAAATTTCCCACGTTGAAAACAACCAATAATGACAAAATTGCCAAAGGAATAATGAACCCTGCCACAAGCCCTTTCAAAAAACTTCTTTTTTCCGGTTTTGCACCGTAATTTTCCAAAAATACTTCATCTCCATTCTTTGAATCTCTCCATTGTTATATGAGAGATTTCTCTTTTTTATTCAGAAAGAGAAGGCTGCGGAGGAGCCCACAGCCTTCTTTTGATTTTCATTCCTCATAGGTCAACGGGAAACATAGTTCCATGGATTGGTGTGCTGCCCATTGATACGCACTTCAAAGTGGAGATGGTTCCCTGTGCTGCGGCCGGTACTGCCAACGGCACCGATCTGTTGCCCTTTGGAAACAGACTGGCCAGCACTGACATAAATGGCCGACATATGGGCGTAAAGGGTGCTAATGGAATCTCCATGATCAATCACAACGTATTGACCATAAGAATAAGTAAGACGTTTCACCAAGATGACCGTACCGGAATCTGCGGCCAATACGGGCGTTCCCTTGGGAGCTGCAATGTCAATTCCCGTATGGAACTCGCCGCCGCGGTAGCCGTAACCCGAGGAGTCAGTTCCTGCGATGGACAAAGGCCAGCGCATAGAACCGGTACCGGTGTAGTCGCCACCGCCGCCATCCTGAATATTGTCATTACCACCATCATCTTGGGCATCGTCATTGCCACCGCCATTGTCTGCCGGGGTATCTTGTTTTTCCTCTGCGGCTTTTTGTTGCGCTGCATAATAGGCCTGGATTTCCGACTCAATATTGGAGGATTCTGCTTGCATTTCTGAAATCAACTCATTCAGAGACTCTTCATCCTCTTCTAAAGCAGCAACCATAGCCATTTTTTCCTCTTCTTGTTGGTTATAAACGGCCTGCTGCGTTTCTTTTGTGGATTTCAGAGAGGCGATATTCGCTTTGGTTTCCTCCAACTGCGCAAGTTTTTCTTCCGCTAACTGCTTGTTCTCCTGAATCGAAGCGACAATGGATTGATCCCTTTCGGTAATCTTTTCAAAGAACACGAAATTGGAAAGGAATTCCTGAATCGTCGAAGCACTGAACAGTACGTCCCAATATGAGACATCGTCGTTCATATAAATGCTACGAACGCGTTCACTCATATCTTCTTGAGATACCTTCAGATTTTCCTGAATAATTTCGTACTCCTTTTGCTGGTCAGCCAACTGAGATTCAGCTTCTGCCAACTGACTGTCGAGAGAATTAATCTCCTTTTCCAGGGCAGCGATGCTGTTTTCAATGGATTGCAGCTCGTCCATGGTAGCAGACTTCTGATTCTGGACTTCTCCCAAATCTTCTTGGGCTGCGTCAATTTTTCCTTCAATCTCATCTTGCGAAGATTGTAAATCGTTAATGTCATCAGCAAAAATGCCAAAGCTGAATATTAACATAGAGGAAATAATGGCTGCCAAAGAGATCAGGGACAGCTTTCGCTTTTTCATAAAATAAACACCTTTCTATCAAATCTATTGTAAAGAATTGATTGACAAATAAATTAACTGGGACTCGTATAATTCAGGGGATCTTGCGGGGAACCGTTCACCCGTATTTCAAAATGGAGATGAGGCCCCGTGCTATAACCGGTACTGCCCACATAGCCGATGGTCTGACCCCGTGTTACCGTATCTCCCACACTTACTGCGATGGAAGACTGATGGCCATAAAGGGTAGAGTAGCCATTGCCGTGATCAATAATGACGCAATTACCATAAGCCCCTTGGTAACTTGCGGTGATCACTTGCCCTGATTCCGCTGCACGTATAGGGGTGCCCGTTGTCGCCGGAATATCAATCCCGGTATGGAGTTTATAAACACCAGTCACGGGATGGACGCGCATTCCAAATTTGGAACCACTTCCGGAACCGACGTTATGGCCGGGCAGAGGCCATCCAAAAATATCATTGCCAGTATATACCACATCGGAATCTTTGGTAAGTTCACGAATTTCTGCGGCAATGCGATCAGATTCCTCTTCGAAAGCCCCCAACAATTCCATCAAGGTATCTTCTTGAGATTCCAACGAGGCCATAACCGCCTGTTTTTCTGCTTGTTGCTGTTGATATTGGGCTTCCTGTGTTTTTTTACTTTCTGTTATGGATTCAATCTGATCCCTGGTAGCTTGGAGTTGATCAAGAAGTTCTTTGGCCAATCGTTGATTTTCCTGAATGGTAGCAATGATTTCCTGATCTTGCTCAGTGATTTTTTCAAAATACACATAATTGGAAAGGAAATCTTCCACACTCTCAGATTTGAAAATAATATCCCAATAGGAAATATCGCCATTGACGTAAATACCGCGAACGCGATTCTGCATTTCTTCTTGAGCTTGTTCCAACTCTGCTTGAATTCTGTCATATTCACTTTGCTGATTGGCCAAATTTTCTTCGGCCGCAGCCAAATCTACTTCCAATGCAGCAATTTCGTCGGCCAATGCTTTCAGTTGGCTTTCCAATGCTTCCAACTGCTCCATGGTTGCGCTTTTTTGTTCATTGACGGAGTCAAGCTGGTTCTGCGTATCGCGAATATCCTGATTTACTTCATCTTGTTGGGACTGAAGATCATCTAAATCATCAGCATAAACCGCAATACCGCAAAACATGAAAAGAGAGAAGACCACCGCCAGAACGACAATAAGAGCTTTTTTCATTGTGTTACTCCTTAACAAATATCATATCAACTCAACTTGCTTTCGATTTTTCCTTCAAGTAAACATTCAGTGAAATCAAGCTCCCGGCGGAGCCAAGGAACACACCGACAATGACCATAGCAATGAAAATATAAATGAAATTCATGTTTGGAGCCACGAGATTTGCAAATACCAGTAATTCATTCACTCGATCAATAACCAAGGAATATGCGCCGTAAAGCAATCCCACGGAGATCAAACCGCCCAAAAGGCCCATCACCATGCCTGCAATACAGAAAGGCCAACGAATATACCAGTTAGACGCCCCCACATAACGCATAATGGAAATTTCAGAGCGCCGGTTTGCCACCGTAATCTTAATATTGAAGGCAACAATAATAATAGAAGCAATGGCAAGAAAAGCAATGAGACCGATACCAAAATAACGCACCCATTTTAAAAGGGAAAACATTTTTTCCACAGTACCTTCGCCGTATTTTACATCTTCAACGCCGTTTAACCCTGCCGCATCCTCGGCAGTGGGAATCACATCGTCGGCAGTTTTCGCCTGGATTAAATAAGAATCAGGAAGGGGGTTTCCGCCAAGGCTATCCAGTAACCCCTCGGGAGTGTCTCCCAAACGCTCTGCCATTGACGCTAAAGCCTCCTCTTTCGAAACAAAGGAAACAGATGCGACTCCGCTCATGGAAGAAATCTCATCTTCCAAAGTCGCGCGGCCTGCTTCATCCAGTCCTTCTTCAATGAAAACTTGTACTTCAACGGAAGACTCAATCTCTCCGGCAAAATGGTCAATATTGAGAACGATAATGGCAAATACCCCACAAACAAAAAGGGTTAAAGCAATCGTAACAATAGAAGCAATGGTCATCGCCAAATTGCGGCGCAAAGATTGAAACGCTTCTACAAAAAAGCGATTAAAGGAGCGGAGCTTCATGATAGCCTCCTTCCTTTTCATCATAGACCACTTTGCCGTGATCTAACATGATGACCCGTTTTTTCATTGCATTTACAATATCTTTGGCATGGGTTGCCATAACGACAGTGGTTCCTCGATCGTTGATCCTGATCAAAACTTCCATCAATTCATCTGAATTTTGGGGATCAAGGTTGCCTGTAGGTTCATCAGCAACAAGAATTGCAGGACGATTTACCAGCGCCCGAGCAATGGCAACTCGTTGCTGCTCTCCACCGGAAAGCTGGGAGGGAAAATTCTCTCCCTTATCGGACAATCCTACCAGTTCCAATACTTCAGGAACGCGTCGCGCAATCTCTCTTTTCCTTGATTCCGTGACTTGCATGGCATAGGCTACATTGTCAAAAACATTTTTTTTAGGAAGAAGCCGGTAATCTTGAAAGACAATGCCCATTTCCCGGCGATGTTTCAATAAATCTCTTCGTTTGATACGCATTAGATTTCTGTTGTTTACAATGAGCTGACCGCTGGTTGCGACTTCTTCACGAAATAAAAGCCGAATCAAGGTACTTTTTCCCGCACCGCTTTGACCGCAAAGAAAGACAAATTCTCCAGCCTCAATTTCCATAGAGACGTTGTCCAGCGCCAGATGCCCATTTTTGTATCTTTTCGATACATCCAGCAGACTGATCATTTTCACATATCCTTTCTGTGAACTTATCTATTTTATATATGGCAATTATACCATAGTTTTGCATAAAAAACAAAGACTTTCGGAATTCTCCTTTTAAATTACATTGCTTTTCTTGCGAAAAATGGAAAAATTTGCGACATTCTCAATGTAAACCACGATACGTTCACATGCAATCCACATAAAAAAGCTATCCACAACGCATCCACAAACAAATAACAATCTGCAACTCCTCTTTTTCTTGCTAATTTTTTTGGGGGAAAGCTCTGTTGCAAATGATTGATTCTTTTTCTACCTATATTATATATACGATCAAGTTTCACCGTTGCATGCTGCAAAATAGAAAAACCTGCTGCAACAAGGATTTTCTTCTTTCGTGGAGAAATCCTTGTTTTTATACAGCAGGTTCCTTATTTTATACATTGTAATAAATTTCCGGGTAACCGATCATTTTTCCAGAATTGCACCGGTAGACGCCGAAGTCACTCGCTCTGCATATTTCCCAAGGTAGCCCTCGGTTACTTTAGGAGCAGGTTTCACCCATTTGCTCTTCCGTTCCGCCAAAGTTTTTTCATCCACCTTCAATTCCAAACGGTGGCCGGGAATGTCGATGGAAATAAGGTCGCCTTCTTCAATTAAGCCAATTACACCGCCGGCAGCCGCTTCAGGAGAAATATGGCCAATGGCAGCTCCTCGCGTGGCGCCACTGAAACGACCGTCGGTAAGAAGCGCGACGCTTTCCCCAAGCCCCATGCCCTGTACCGCAGAAGTAGGAGTAAGCATTTCGCGCATACCAGGACCACCTTTGGGACCTTCGTAACGGATCACAAGAACATCGCCGGCGTTGATCTTGCCGCTGAGTAATGCGGCAACGGCTTCTTCTTCGCCGTCAAACACTCGTGCGGGACCTTCATGTTGCAACATGGCAGGCGCCACTGCTGCTTGTTTCACCACAGCGCCATCGGGAGCAAGGTTGCCGCGAAGGATCGCCAAGCCGCCTCGTTCACCATAGGGGGCGTCCAAAGAACGAATCACTTCATCGGACAATACTTCTGCCGCATCAATGGTAGCTTGCAAGGGTTGGCCTGTTACAGTGATACCGTCGGTAGCCAAAAGATTTTTCTCGCTCAAACGCTTCATAACGGCAGGAATACCGCCTGCAGCGTTTAATTCCTCAATATGGTGGTGTCCCGCAGGAGCCAATTTGCAAATATGAGGCGTTTTCATGGAAACGTCATTAATAATATCGAGATTTAATTCCACGCCTGCTTCATGGGCAATGGCGGGGAGATGGAGCACTGTATTAGTGGAACAGCCTAAGGCCATATCCACCGTAAGGGCATTTTGGAAAGATTGCTCCGTCATAATATCAAGGGGACGAATATTTTTCTCTACCAACTTCATCACTTGCATCCCCGCGGTTTTGGCAAGATGCATACGACCGCTATGAACGGCAGGAATCGTACCGTTGCCGGGAAGTCCCATCCCAAGAACCTCGGTGATACAGTTCATAGAATTTGCCGTAAACATCCCTGAACAGGACCCACAACCGGGGCAAGCGTTACTTTCCACATCGCAAAGTTCTTTGTCGCTGATAGTACCGGCAGCATGAGCTCCCACAGCCTCGAACACCGAATTAAGATCCAAAGTTTGCCCTTTCAACTTTCCGGTAAGCATTGGTCCGCCGCTGACAAAAATCGAAGGCAGATTCAAACGGGCTGCAGCCATCAACATGCCGGGGACAATTTTATCACAGTTAGGAATAAATACAAGGCCATCCATGGCATGGGCCGTGGCCATGACTTCGATGGTATCGGTAATCAGTTCACGACTGGCCAAAGAATACTTCATCCCTTGGTGTCCCATGGCAATGCCGTCACAAACAGCAATGGTATTAAACTCCATGGGTGTGCCGCCGGCCATGCGAATGCCGGCTTTTACCGCTTCCGCAATATTTCTCAAATGAACATGGCCGGGAACCACTTCGTTAAAACTATTGACAACGCCAATGATCGGACGCTTAATTTCTTCATCCACCAAGCCCAGGGCTTTCAACAAGGAACGTTGAGGAGCCCGTTCCGGGCCCTTTTTCATAATATCACTACGCATCGCTGTTCCCCCAATCAAATAATCTATCATTTTATTATATAACTTTGACATTGGTTGTCAAGTATCAACATTTTGAGTTCCCAAATGCGGCCAAAATGTGGAACAGGGTGTGAGGTGACAGCGTATATTTTACAAGGAGTTAACGCAAAACATATCATGAAGTGACAGTTTTTCACTATACTATCATTGACATATTATGACAAGTTGCGACACCGAAGGAAGGATGCATTTCAATGAAATATGCCATTGTGGATCTAGGATCAAATACCATACGCCTTTCCGTTTACAGAATTCTTGAAGACCGAAGCTTTGTGCGACTTTTTTCCGAAAAAGAAACCGCAGGTCTGGGCAGTTATGTCACCAACGGCATCATGTCCAGAGAAGGCATCGAAAAAGCCTGTTCTGTTCTATTGGAGTTTCGAGAACTGCTGGAACAGTTCGATATGAAGGAGATGCACGTTTTTGCCACGGCGTCTCTCCGCAACATTCAAAATACTGATGAAGCACTGCAGCTTATTTACCGTAACACAGGATTGGAAGTAGAAGTGATTTCCGGACGAGAGGAAGCGAAAATGGGATATTACGGTGCATTATACACCACCCATCTACAAGATGGATTCCTTTTTGATATTGGCGGAGGCAGTACTGAAGTGGCTGAAATTCGCCACGGCGAAATTCACGACGCCCAAAGTATGCCTCTGGGATCCTTAAGTTTGTTTAATGCTTTTGTATCGAAAATCTGGCCAAAAGACCAGGAAATTGAGGATATCAAAGCCCATATCGACCATTGTCTGACTCGGGCAGAGATCTCATCCCAGGGAAATAATTTGCTTTGCGGCATTGCGGGAACGTCACGAGCTGTGCTGAAGATCACGAACGCCTACTACGGAAAGACAAAACAAAATCAGATGATTACCCCGAAAGAACTGGATGAAATCACAGAAGTCCTTTGTCATAAAAACGGAGAAGCAAGAAGATTAATTTTAGGACAATGTCCCGACCGGGTCCACACCATCATACCCGGGATATTGTTGATGCAATCGCTGTGCCATACCCTTGGAGGGAAAGAACTTTTCATCAGCAAATACGGCGTCAGGGAGGGATATCTATGCCGCAGATTTCTGACAAATACGATCTAAGCTATACGCAAAACAGAGAATTAAGCTGGCTGAAATTCAACCAGCGCGTTTTGGAAGAAGCCACCGACGCCACGGTTCCCCTATTGGAGCGGCTGCGTTTTGTCTCTATTTTCACCAGTAATCTCGATGAATTTTTTATGGTAAGAGTCGGCAGCCTCTTTGATCTCTCTTTAATGACCCCAAATGCCAGAGAAAACAAGAGCGGCAAAACCCCGTCGGAACAGTTGGAAATGATCTATGACGACGTGCGCCCTCTGGTCCGTTTTCGTGACGCCATCTACGCCGAACTATGCGAGGAATTAGAGGAAAAGGGAATCCGAGATATTGCTTACCATAACCTTACCACTGAAGAAAAACATTTTGTCAGCGGATTTTACAAAGAAAACATCCGCCCTCTGCTCTCCCCTCAGATCATCGACAGAAGCCACCCGTTTCCGCATTTAAAAAATAAAGTTCTCTACACTGCAGCCCTTCTAAAAGACAAACACAAAGAAATGCTCGGTTTAGTCGGTGTTCCCGAAGCCGTTCCGCCAATTCTTTTTATGCCCGGCCCAAACAATGCTTTTATTCGCACAGAGGAGCTTTTAAAGGCCCATTTAAAAAAGATCTTTAAGATCTACGAAATTGAGGAAACTGCCGTCATTGCCGTTACTCGTAATGCCGACATCAGCTTTGACGATGAAAAATTCGATGAAGACAACCCCGACTACCGCACCCAAATGACAAAGCTTCTGCGGCAGCGGGATAAGCTTGCACCGGTACGGTTGGAATGCCAAGGCGAAGCTCCGAAATTAATCGCACTCTTGACCGAAATGCTGAAACTCAATTCCAACCAGGTATTTCCCTGTAGCTGCCCCTTGAATTTGGGCTATGCCTATCTGTTGGACAGCTGCGATGCCTCCCTGTACTACCCACCACGAAAACCAATGTATCCTCGTTATTTAACCAAAGAGGTACCCATGTGGGACCAGATCCACCAACGCGATATCCTTTTATTCTACCCTTATCACACCATCCGCCCCTTCCTCGATCTTTTAAAGGAGTCGGCCCAAGACCCTAACGTCCTATCCGTCAAAATCACCATTTACCGTTTGGCCAAAAACTCTGCCGTGGTAAAATACCTTTGTGAAGCCGCGGAAAACGGCAAAGAAGTCACTGTTTTGATGGAACTCCGCGCCCGTTTTGACGAAAAAAATAATATCCAATGGGCCAAAGCTTTGGAAGACGCGGGCTGTCACATTATTTACGGCCCGGAGAATTTCAAATGCCATTCCAAAATTTGCCTCATTACGCGCAAAGAAAAGAACCGCATTTCCTATGTCACCCAGATCGGTACCGGCAACTATAATGAAAAGACCTCGGCATTATATACGGATTTCAGCCTTATGACTTCTTCCCGCGCCATTGCCGAAGACGCCGTATCTTTTTTCCAAAATATGCTCATCGGCAATCTCCAAGGAGAATATCAGAAACTGTTGGTGGCTCCCGTCAGCATGAAATCCACAATCATGGAGCTCATCGACAGGGAAATCGACAAAGGCAACCAAGGAAGAATCATCATCAAAGTTAATTCCGTCACCGAACGTCAGCTCATTGATAAATTATCTGAGGCCTCCTGTGCCGGGGTAAAGATCGACCTCATCGTGCGGGGCATTTGCTGCCTTGTTCCGGGTATTCCCGGAAAAACCCAAAATATCACTGTAACCAGCATCATTGGACGTTTCCTGGAACATTCAAGAGTCTATTCTTTCGGTAGTCCCTACAGTGAAGATCAAAAGCTTTACATTTCCTCCGCAGATATTATGACCAGAAATCAGACCCGCAGGGTAGAGATTGCCTGCCCTATTTTAAGTGAGGAACTGTGCCAATGGTTCAACGAATATCTTCAAATTCTTTTGAGCGATAATTTGAAGGCCCGTCGTCTTCTGCCCGACGGTAACTATATCAAAGTGCCTCAGGGGAGCGATGGACCTTTAAGCTCCCAGCAATTCTACGAAGAAAACCCCATGGAGTTAACGGCCACTGCCATTCCCCATCACAATCTTTTCCAGCGCTTATACAAAAAAATCCACCATTAAATGCAAAAGCAGGCATCCTTTCATCAAGGACCTGTTTTTTGCGTTTTCAAAGGAATTTCCATACAAAAGCAGCCACATCTTCCTATTTTCAAAACGCCTAAGTCAGAATAAAATATTCCGATCGTGTGTTTGTATTAGAATCTTTGATTTTGATTTGGATTGCATATATTCAATGTACTCCATGCCCCAAATTCTGATACTTTCCAATACGTGAGCAAATTTATTTCCGATTTCACCGAAAGGATATTCTACCTTTGGAGGAATTTGGGGATTCCCAGTGTGAATCTTCTGCCTCAAACTGTTTTAACTGCGTTGATAAATTTGCGTGTGTCATTTTTGGCATTTTCCTTTGCAACGTATGAAATCGGACCGGGCCATCACTCAAATGATGCAAAACCCAAATAGCCCATTTCCCTTGTATTAACCTTTGGGCCGTGGCAAATGGGCATATACCAAACCAATTATGATCCATAAATTACTCCTTTCGGTATCTTTAGAGATACTTAGTATTGTAAAAAATCGCACTTGAATTCAACAAAACTGGTCGAACAATAAAAGTACGATATTTTTTTATAAATAATACTGAAAGGGGCAAGTAACTATGGAACCGCTGGAGAAAGTGAATGCTTTTTTAACGCAGGCAAAACTTTTTATCTGACCATGATTGATAATAATGATAAATCAAAATGCCGACCGATTGCCTTTCCCATCGCAACGGGAGGGCAATTGTATTTTGGTATCGGTAATTTCAAAGAAGTTTACAAGCAAATACAACAAAATTCCAACATAGAATTTTGCACGACCGTAGGTAAAGAATTCTTAAGCTACTTCGGAAAAGCTGTTTTTGAAAAAGATGATACCATTACTGAAAATATACTTGCTTCCGCGCCGTCTATGCAAAAAATTTACAATGAAAAAACCGGTTACAAGTTAGCTATTTTTTGTGTGAAAAAGCAACCGCAGAATTTAGAACTATGTTGGGAATCAAGGAAGCTTATACTTTTGACTAACGACCTCATACAAAGAGGGCGTAATGCAACTGAAAATCAATATCGCTTTATGATGACGTTATAGACGCGTTGACTTTTGATCTCGGACCAAAACGGAGCGACAGCAAAATGTTGTCACTCCGTTTTTGATTTCCCATGCAAAGATTATATCAATATTGATACCATATGCAGAAATTGCGCATGATAAAAAACTTTTACAAAAAATGAATTTAATTCATTGACTTTAATTCAATGAATATGATACAATAAATTCATAAAGTCCAAGGAGGTGATAACATG
>CAJFVQ010000075.1 GCA_904420535.1 Candidatus Cryptoclostridium obscurum | reverse complement strand
CTTGATCATGGACATAACGATCATAAGCGATCAAAGCGTAACAGCTTTGCTCCGTGGCCATGGCATTGGTGGCGGTGGTGAGGACATGGCGGAAGCCGCCATCTTCACTGTTATAAAACTGCATGATACCGTCTAAGACGGTGTTGTCATCTTTGATAAAACGAGAATCCGTCAAGGGGTCGATCTCTAAAGCGCACAGAGCCACCAGCACTTGAGCGCAACTTTCCACATTCACGGTTCCCCAACTATCAAAGGTTCCATCATCCTTCTGCACGCCGGAAAGCCATGCAAGGGCGCGATCCACCGCAGCCTTCACGTTTTCGTTGGAATCATAATAAGGGGCCAAAGCCTGCAACGCCATGCCGGTAATGTCCACATCAGGTTTTGTTTCTGTGGCGCTTAAGGCAAAGCCGCCGCCGTCAATTTCACGTCCCAAAATGTAAGCAATGATAGCATCGCGGTCATAGGATGCCCCTTCGGGGACCTCGTAATCTCTTGCATCCAAAAGGATCAATCCCCAGATGGCACCGTTGAGCCCTTGAGCCCACAGATTCCCCGAGGGGGTTACGGGATGATAAACACCGTCAGCCACCAAATTGATGAGATCACCGTTTTGATCCGTACCAAAAGCAGTAGGATCACCACCCAAAGCAGCAACTGCAAGGCCAATGCGATGCCATTCCGTGGTTTTGATCCGATCCAAATAGCCTTGCTCTCGATAGAGAGACGTTACTTTTTCATCCAGTGCCTTCAAATAGAGATCACCGCGGTCATCCAGACCATAACGCCCTACGGATAAGGCCAGCCAGTCCCCGCCAATGGATTGACCGACACCGTTAACCCGTTCCCCGGTGTTGGGATCTACTTCCCCGAGGAAATACGCGTCGCTGAATACATAGCTTTCCCCTTGTTTTGCCCAGGTAAAGGTGTTTTCAATGGCATTGCGGTAATCAGTTGACAGGTCGTTCACGGGCTTCAGGTCGGCAGCCATCAACCCTTGGGCGCCGCAGAGACAAATGGTACAAGCAATCACTGCGGCAAATACGCGTTTCAATTGTTTCATGATATCGCTCCTCTCATAAATTTTGCCGGAAACGCTCCCGGTCAGTCTGAGAATCCCGTCGTGAAAGGCAAAAGAAAAAGCCGTACCATCCATGGATGATACGACACTTGTCTGCATAACGATACTTTGCGCCCCAATCCAGGAGGGTTTCATGCAAAAGACGTATCTGACTCCGCAGCGTCGCTCCTGATCGTAGGCTTCACCGCGTCACAGTGGCCGGACCGTTCGGGAATTCCACCCGATTCCGTCTTACCGAGATTCTGTTGATGTTATTATACACGTATTTTCAGAGAAATACAATACTCCCAAGAAAAAAGAAAGAATCCCATAACGAATTTCAAGTTTTCCAAAAAATTTTTGTATACAAGTTGCCCACTCTTTCCCCATACGTTCCTCAAGGGTCTACGGCGACCCGATTTTTTCTTCAGCATTTCCATTTATTTCCCAAAATAAATAGTCAAAGGACTCCAAAGAGCCCTTTGACAAACCTCACAAACGTTCATTCAGTCGTTATCATTTCTAAATTGTCAGGATCGATTCGCTCAAAAATATCCGTGCGCTTACAGAAGAAGTCGCTGTAATAAGCGCGGAATTTTTCAATGGCGTTGTCATCGGCGCCATACATAGCTTTTAAAGCAGAATCGGATTTTGATGCGTAGTCAATGATTACTTTGGCGTCGGCAAGGCGCAACGCATCTGCCGTATCGACATACCGTGTGCCGTCAAAGCGTTCCATTTCCGTACCGGCATGATTTTCCAGGATCTCCTCATCGCTGGCGCCATACTCCTGAATGGCCTGCAAAAAGATGGCGTTCCCCATATCGCTCCAGGTACCGACATCGAAATTGCTGTCTTCGTCGAGGTAAATGGGAGCATCGTCCGAGGATGCTCTTGCCGCTTCCCTGGCCAGATCTTCGCTGAGATAATCCTCAGCATAGGCACGGAACTTCGCGATTCCTTCATCGTCGGCGTCATAAATCGTCTTCAACATGATATCAGGCAATTGGGCATAGGCCACTAAAGCCGCTCGCCAGTTTTCCCTCAATGCCTTCGGCGATGCGGCGCCTTGCAAACCATTGGTTTCAACCCATTTTTCCAGCGATTCATCGGACATCATATAGAGGGTCGCCCAACCTTTGCTGTCGTTCAGCAACAAATTGTTTTCTTCCGAGGAAGCCCAGGAGCCAAAATCACAGTTTCCAGAGGAATCAAGATAAATGATAGTTTCTTCTACCGCCATGTCATCCCTGCAGCCGGCGAAGAACAAAAGGCAAAAGAAACAAAGGAGCACCAAAAGAAACACTTTTTTCATAGAGACTCATCTCCTCACGGTTGTTCAACGCTCAGTTACCGTGCAACTGTCGTTGGCCCTGTAAACAGCATAAGGGGACTTGGAAAAATTGATGGATATTGACGGCGGCCATGACAAACTTATGGAAATACCGCTGACGCCAATACTATAATGGGCGTAGGCCCCCTGGGCTTGCATAAAACTCAAAGTACCATAATATTTCAAAGCGATTCTTGCGGCCCCTTTAAATGTAACATTGTATGAACCGGAGGGTCCCACGGGAGAAGTTGCACCGCTGGCGCGCTCCGATAAATGGAATTCCGGTATTTGCACAGCACGCCCTAATTGAACATAATGATTCGAGGTTAACGGCGTAGTTTTCATCGCTTCCGCTTTGGTTGCAAGATTTCTTTTCCATAAAGTATAACGAGATTTGTTGTTTTCACTGTAGGGCATAAATGCCATCTCTCCGGTCCATGCGATGGCAGCAGAATCCGTATATCTGGACGTAGGGATCGTTTTCCACATCCATTCAAGATATACAGTAGAATAAGTGTAATTGTCTTTCAGATGCTCCAACTTCTCTACCACCGTTGTTACCGTAATTTTACTGGATGCACTCCGCAATTCAGCATCCGTGGAATTAGGATTTTTCAAAATAGCGATTTGCGCATCGCTATAACCGTAATTTTTCAACTCATCAGTAGACAACTTCCCCCTCTCCCGCAAAAGAGATTCATAAGTGGTGCTTTTAATACTCTGTATGTCCTGCTGCGTGTATCCTTTTGCCTGCAAAGCAGCAGGAGATTGCTGCTGTAAACTATTATACATATCATATTCGTCATAAACTTTCACAGTCGCTCTTTCCATCACCTTTTCGGACGGCGGCTCTACCGGTTTTAGGACTTCTTCATTGGCAAATATATTTGTCGATAGCCCCATACAAAGTATAGCAATCAGACAAAATATGATTATCTTTCTGATGTTCATAATTTACCTCCAAGATCGTTTTCAATTCTTAAGCAACGTCATCATTCCTTACAAAGTCCATCCCAGCAATTACTTTCGAGACTGCAGTGTACCCCCTTTCTATTTTACAGTATATAGGATTTATCTACAATACTAATATACTATAAAATAAAATTTTTTACAATACCTTCTGACTAATTTGTCAATATTTATTTTTAGCGCACAATGTGAACTCTGTGCGTTTGCCATCATTGTGCCATAAACAAAAATTTTTCCGACAGTCTCAAAATTTCTGTCTCCAGTGTTACCAAGTCATATAGAGAAAAGAAGAGAAATAATCTTGAGTGTAATGAAAGAATGATGGAAGCAATCGGGATCAGCAAAATAGCGCTGCAGAAATCAGTGAAAAGTTAAAGAAATAAGAGCAGACGCACAATCCTCCATGTGGTTTAAAAGCTTTCCGTCATGATTGCCAAAATAAGAAAGAACTCATCAAGGTAAAGATGAT
>CAJFVQ010000074.1 GCA_904420535.1 Candidatus Cryptoclostridium obscurum | reverse complement strand
TGCCAAAAAAAATATACCTGCTAAAACAGATATTAGGATAAAATATCAAACATGAATGTAAAAATAATATAATTTATTAATGAAAAATATATAATTTTATATAATAATAATGAAAATCAATAAAAAAGCTTACTGCTTAATCAATAAACAGTAAGCTTTAAAAAATTTGGATTTATTTAATTTCATATTTTTTAATGCGATAAACAAGAGATTGTCTTGGCATATCCAGATATTTTGCAGTTTTGGTAATGTTGCCGTTATTAAGAAATAAAGCCTCAATAATTCTGTTTTTTTCTTGCTCACGGATTTGTTCAAAAGTACCCATCTGCTTTTTAGGGATCGTGTCGGAACTTGTTTGAGGAGGGGAAGGCTCTTCTGTATTTGCCGGTAGTGTTGGTTTTTCTTCTGTAAAGCCTTGAAATGCATTGCCCAACAGATATTGAGGTAAATGCTTTTTCCCGATGAGGGTATTGTGATCCACAAAATTCATTGCTGATTCCAAACAGTTCTTCAGCTGTCGCACATTTCCCGGCCATGAATATTCATAGAATAAACGATTCGTCTCCCAATCCAATCCTTGAACATTTTTATGGAACATATGATTATAATGGTCAATAAAATGATTGACTAGCAAAGGAATGTCGCTTTTTCGTTCTGCTAAATCCGGAATGACAATATTGATAACAGCTAAACGATAAAACAAGTCCTCTCGAAGCTGCGTTGTATGAGTTGTGGTATTAGAAATATGATTATTACTACTAATGATACGAACGTTTACGGGAATTGACTTTTCACCTCCTAAATGACGCACTTCGTTTTCTTCCAAAACCCGTAAAAGTTTTGATTGGGAATATTTGGGCATAGAATTGATTTCATCCAGAAATAAGGTACCCCCCTCGGCCTGTTCAAAAAGTCCTGGCTTTTCCACGGCGCCGGTATATGCTCCCTTAGATGTGCCAAAGAGAATACTTTCCAACAGTTGTTGGGGAATCGCAGCGCAATTAATGGCTAAAAATGGTTTTTCTCGGCGAGCACTGGCGTTGTGAATGCACTGGGCAAAGAGTTCCTTGCCGCTTCCAGTAGAGCCTGTTAGCAGTACAGGGGAATCATTTTGTGCTGCTATTACGGCGTCGGACAGTGCTTTTACGAAAGAAGGATGCTGACCAATAAGACGTTGAAAGCCTGATTTTTTGTTCTCAAAATTTTGATCGGAATCTACGAAAGACATGCGTTGTTGCATAAGGATATTACTTTCGATCACTTCGTTAAGTTTTGTTACATCACGTTGTACAGTAAAAGCACCCATCTTTTCCCCATTGATGTAAAAGGGACGAGCGTTGCACAACTTCATAACATTGACGCCGTTTACGTTATAACGAAAAGTAATATTCTCAATCGGTTTTTCTTGATACAGCGCTCGCAACATCGGGGTATCATCCAAATTGTAGGCATCCATAACAGTTTTTCCTTGAATTTCCTGCTGGGTATAGCCATCAAGCTTTTCGGCCGTTTTGTTGATATACTGAAACCGTCCGTCCAAATCACAGAAGTAAAAGGCAGCTTCTACCAAATCCAGGAAAAAGCCTGCACAAGCGCATCGTTCAAGGCACTCTTTTGTTATTGTCATGCTTTTTCTCCTTCATTCATAATCATATTAAACTATAATATACGATAAAGCCGTTGTCAACATCCCTTTGAAATTAGAAATCTTCAGGAGTTTATAATAGAATAAATCTACGGAGAAGTGATTAACAAGCCACTGATCTTTAATTTTTTTATAACTGCACTGGTTTTATGCAATCAATAGAATACCCCATGTGCATTACAGCATGTTTTCACTGTATGCAAATGGGGCATAGTTATTAGTGTTTGGAAGTTCCCTTTACGCGTGATTTTTACTGATATGGAGAACCTTGAATCCTTGTTCATCTAAAGTTTGCTGTAAAGCGTCAGTGTTGATGCTGTTGATGGTGATCACCACTTGGCATTCGGTGCCTTCACCGCGGTATACAGCCAAACGGTTGATATTGATCCCTTCATCGCCAATGATTTTGGTCAGACGCGAGAGACTTCCCGGCGTATCCTCGGCAGCAACGGTAACGCGGCTGCCATTTTCCTTTACACCTAAGAGATCGGTGAAGGCATCAAAGATATTGGTTTCAGTGATAATCCCCACCAGTTTCTCACCGTCCAGCACCGGCAATGCGCTGACCTTATGATCTCGCATGACGGCGGCGGCTTCTTCCAATAAAGCATCCGGTGTTGTGGTATAAACGCCACTGGTCATGGCTTCTTTTACTTTCGTTTTTGCTAATAAATAGTTAATTTCATAAATGCTCAAAGTCGTAGCTTTGGAGGGAGTCAGCTGCTGTAATTCTTTATCTGTAACAATTCCCACCAGTTTACCGTTGTCTACGACGGGAAGACGGCGGACTTTGTGCTTTAACAGCAATTCATAAGCATCGGCAACGGAAGTTTCGGAAGATACCGTAATGGGATTTGCAGTCATTCTTGATTTAACGTACATAATTAACCTCCTAAATATGCCTTTTTGACGCTGTCACTTTGCATGACTTCTTGCGCTTCACCAGAAAGGACAATGGTGCCCGTTTCAATGACATAGGCGCGATTTGCAATGGAAAGGGCCATTTTGGCATTCTGTTCTACCAAAAGAATCGTTGTGCCCTGTTCATTGATAGCCTTGATGATATTAAAGATTTCTTTTACCAGAAGGGGAGCAAGCCCCATGGAGGGTTCGTCCAAAAGCAAAATTTTGGGACGGGACATCAATGCCCTGCCCATGGCTAACATCTGTTGTTCCCCTCCAGATAAGGTGCCGGCTGCCTGTTTTCGACGTTGGCCCAGAATGGGAAAGCGTTCAAAGACATTTTCCATATCTTTTTTTATTTCCGATTTATCTTTGCGGAGATAAGCCCCCATTTCCAAATTTTCCAGCACTGACATGGCGGGAAAAACGTGACGTCCTTCGGGGATTTGAGAAACGCCCAGGCCTACTCGTTTGGGAGCGGCAATTTTATTCAGCTCTTTTCCGTCTAAAGTGATGGTACCGCCAGAGGTCTTTACTAACCCGGAAATCGCGCACAGTGTAGAGGTTTTTCCTGCGCCGTTGGCACCGATGAGAGTGACGATTTCACCGCTGTTTACCGTAAGGGAGATATCTTTCAGTGCATGAATCATGCCGTAATGTACGTTGACGTTATTCAATTCAAGCATCCATATCACCTCCAAGATATGCCTCAATTACCTTGGGATTCCCCTGGATTTCACTGGGTGTTCCGTCTGCCAGCATAGTTCCGTAGTTTAATACATAAATCCGTTCGCAAAGATTCATTACCAGACTCATGTCATGCTCAATGAGAAGGACAGTAATCTTAAATTGATCGCGAATCCACTTAATACTTTGGGTTAATTCCGCGGTTTCTGCGGGATTCATCCCAGCGGCAGGTTCGTCCAGAAGAAGAAGGAATGGTTTGGAGGCCAAAGCACGAATGATTTCCAGATGGCGCTGTTCACCATAAGGTAAATTTTTGGCCAGTTCATCTTTTTTATGGGTAAGATTGAAAATATCCAATAAATCCAAGGCTTCTTTGGTTTGGTTCTTTTCCCCCTTCAAAAAACGGGGCAATCGGAAGATGGCTTCGGCCATATTGTATGCCACATTATGGTGCATGGCGATGCGCACATTATCAAGAACTGTTAAATCATTGAAAAGGCGAATATTTTGGAATGTGCGGGCAAACCCCATTTCCGTGATATGATAGGGCTTCATACCATTAATGACTTTGGATTTTCCGTCATGATTTACAGTGATTGTTCCGCTGGTAGGAACATAGACACCCGTTAATAGATTGAATAAGGTGGTTTTTCCTGCGCCATTGGGGCCGATTAAACCGATCAGTTCTCCTTCGTTGATTGTCATATGAACGTTGGATACGGCTGTCAAACCACCGAAGGATTTTGTAAGATTATCAACTGTTAATAATGCCATGATGCCACCTCCTTATTCCCTTGCCTTTTTGCTTTTACCGCTCCTAAGTCCTTTCCAATAGGATCCGGTAAGCATTCGGAACGATAATTCCTTGGTTCCAAGGAGTCCTTGAGGACGGAAAAGCATGATAAGAATTAACAAGGCGGAGTAAATAATCATGCGCAACTCGGCGAAATCTTGTAGGAAGGAATTGATTACGCCCAAAAGCATCGCGGCGATCACCGATCCGGAAATACTGCCCATGCCGCCTAGAACTACAATAATTAGAAAATCAATGGATTTCATAAAGCCAAAATTTGTAGGCTGAATCATGTAGAACGAAGATGCGTAAAGAGCGCCGCCAATTCCGGCCAAAAATGAACTTAAAGTAAAGGCAATGATCTTATATTTTGTGGTATTAATCCCCATAGCCTCAGAGGCAATTTCGTCTTCACGAATAGAGATACAGGCACGGCCATAGGAAGAACGGATAAAGTTTCTGACGACTAAAATCGTTGCAACAGTGAAGCCGAAAATCCAGACCCAAGTGGTATATCGCTGGTAGACGAAGAGTCCGGCAGCGCCGTTGGTGATGTCCAGATTGATAATGATGATGCGGATAATTTCTGCCAACCCCAAAGTGGCAATGGCCAGATAGTCACCTTTCAAACGAAGGGTGGGGAAGCCAATGAGACAGCCTACGATGGCGGCAAAAAAGGCGCCTGCAAAAATACCGATAATAAAGGCGAAAGGCGTGTTCAGCTCCATGATAACCAGGGCGCAAACGTAGGCGCCGATGGCCAT
>CAJFVQ010000073.1 GCA_904420535.1 Candidatus Cryptoclostridium obscurum | reverse complement strand
CGACCACGCAGCCTCGAAGAGTTCTTGAAAACGCCGGGTTCCGAAATCCCCATAAGAAATTGCCGCATCTTCTTGCACGGCCTTCTCATAGTCGTCGTTGAGGATCGAGAGATGCGCTTCTCAATAGAGAGATTTTTCCGCATAAGGCCCAAAATTTTGCCAAAACTCCTCTTCCGTAAGGTTTTCCTCGGCCATACACTGTTCCATCAACTGGTTGTATGCTTCATATGAAATCATACCCCAAAAGTCTCTTTCGAAGGAAGCCACCCTCGACTTGATAGGTGATAAAAATTTATTTAATCAACGGAACGTAAAATAATCGGTCGCCGCAAGCATTCTTACATTCCTTCTCGATCCAGATATTCCCCTTTTCCAGATGCTTAGAAATATCCGGGAAATGGGTAACACGCTTTGTAATCGTTTTTTCCTACCCGATGGTGTCTCATGGATCTCGGGGTCCTCCAGACAGGCTTTTGCGATCCGAAATTCTCTATCCAAAAGCAGTCTGCTGATCACAGAGCGGCCGTCATTCCGATTTTCTCCGGAATAACGATCAACGGCAAACTCCTCACCTTCACATTCCAGTTGGCAGAAACCGCAGTATCCAAGGGTCATATTCCTACCTTATTCCTATGATAAGTCATAACACAGGACCAACATGATCCCATTACCTTTATAGAATGATCTGCAAGGCCTTTCCATCAAACAAAATGAAACCACGCGATAATCATGTGGTTTCCTTGATACCAAAAAACGAGCGGGGGATAATACCCCGCTCGTTTTCATACTTCATTTCATTGTTTTTTTAAAAAGTTGAATATCGTCAGTTTTTATTTTGATGTCAGTCTAAAATATAAACTTTGACGCTTTTCACACCCCAGGCAACGCATTCTTCTTCCGTATTGAGAAAGACATCAATGCGATTCCCTTTGATTAAACCACCCGTATCTTCAGCCGTACAAACACCGTATCCCTCTACATAGAGTTTGGAACCAAGTGGTATTACACTGGGATCCACGGCGATTGCTCCGACGCGACAGGGCGTGCCCATCTTTGTCATAGTTCCGTCATGGGTGTAGGCAGTTGCCTTGACTGTGAGAACATCAGAACAAGGCATCCCATTCGGCGCATAGCCGGATTCATTGTCACCATAACCGCCAAAGGCGGTATCACCTTCATCAACGACTCCACTGCGGGATGCGACATCATAACTGCCTGTCAACACAATTTCGTTTACAGGATCCTGCGTTTCAGTACCGATCAATTCTTCGTTTATGATTTCGCCGTCGCAGTAAGTTACGCGATAAGTGTCTTTCTGAAGGCCGACTTTTCCTTCCTGAATGACCTCTTCGTCGTAAATACTCATTGAGCTATCACGTTTCCGCTCAATGGTATACGCCAACTCGGTTTCTTTTATGACTTCTTCGATTGTAATTCTATCGACGTCGATGACCATTCCCGACGTTACAGCCGTGTCCAGGGACGGCGTCACCGTGTCCTGTTCACCAAGGATAAGGCCGGCTTCTTCCAAAGCATCGGCAACTGTTCCGTCGGCGATATTCATTTGTATCGTTGTACCATCAGCTTCAATGGATACACCAAACGCCCGCTGAATCGCTATATGTTGATCATCTTCCAGCTGCTGATCCAATTTGACGTTAATTGTATCCTCTTCACTAAGAGTGATTCCTTCGGAATCGAGGAGTTCACCAACCGTGTGCTGAAACGTAACACAGGTAGTCTCCTCACCGTCAACAGAAATCGTAACTTCTTTCTGCTCACCAAGTACGGCCCAAGCGCCACAACAAACGCCTACAATGATTACGCAAGCCGCGCAGATCAAAGTAATTTTGTTATTTCGGGAAAGACGCTTAAAGACCGACTGCTTTCCTTCTGGCATAGACACCTCCTTTCTCAACTTTGTTTTTATTATACTAAATTCATGCAATAAAGTCAAATGAATCCATTTTTTAAAAGCCCTGCTATTCATATTTTCATGCATGAACGAAAAAAAGTTTTTTTAAAAAATTTTCTGCTCTTTTTTCAAAAAAATACCACTAAAATACCAGCTAAACATGGATTTTGAATAAGAGATGCAAATTTTAATTCTCAAAAAAAACTTATTAATTTCAAAAAAATTTCGCAAGCAATAAATGCCAGTATAATCAATATTTTATAAAAATATACCATTGACAATTTTCGACCGTATAGAACAAATTTTCTCATAACTAATGTAAAAATAATAATGTTTTATGCATGAATTTTTATTCACAATATAATAATTTATGCAATACATTACATGTCTTCCCCCTGATTTTATAACATTCAGCCTGTTATCGAAACTATAAATCCAAGATCCAATATGCGTAAAAGTTAAAAATAAAGCCATAACAAAAAAGGTGCCCACCAGACAGTAGGTACCTTTTTATCTTTATGATTATAATGACAGGTCAGACAAGTCGAAACAAGCGCATAGCATTGGCAGTAGTTTTCGCGGCAATCTCCTCCGAAGTGGTATCACGCAGTTCCGCAATCTTTTCTGCAACGAAACGGACATTGGCCGGTTCATTCCGTTTTCCGCGGCGCGGCTGGGGAGAAAGATAAGGACAATCGGTTTCCACCAGCAGGCGATCCAATGGCAATTTTTCTACGATGCGAGGAAGTTTACGAGAATTGGGATAGGTTAAGGGTCCCCCAACAGAAATGTGGAACCCCATTTTTAAACAAACCAAAGATTGTTCATAACTGCCGGAAAAACAGTGAAAAATCCCGCGATAATCCCCTTCTCGTCGTTCCTCTTTCAAAACGCGCATTGTGTCTTCCATAGCGTCGCGGCTATGGATTACTATGGGAAGACCGACTTCCCTTGCCAAACGGATTTGGCGACGAAATACAATCTCCTGTACCTCTTTCGAGGGATTGTCCTCATAATGATAGTCGAGACCGATCTCGCCAATGGCAATGACCTTTTCGTGATCTGCCCATTTTCTCAAATCCTCTTCCAGTTCATCGCAATAGGTGTCAGCGTCGCCGGGATGCACCCCAACAATAGCATAGATCCCCTCATGATCTTCGGCGATTTCCACGGCTTTCATCGAAGATTCCCAATCACACCCCACAACATTCATACGGGTCACACCGTGTTCATGGGCATGGGCAATCACGTCCTCCATATCGCTGATAAAAGCTTCGTCATTTAAGTGGCAATGGGTATCAAAAAGCATTATTTCACCCGACCTCCGCATTTTACTTTATCCACGGTGAGTACTTGAAGATTCCCCTCATCATCGGAGGCAGCCAAGACCATACCTTGGCTTTCAATTCCCCGAAGTTTGGCTGGTTTTAAGTTAAAGACCATGACCACATTTTTACCGACCAGCTCTTCTGGACGGTAGTGAAGGGCGATTCCCGCTACCAGAGTGCGTTCATCTTCCCCCACTTTGATACGGAGTTTGAGTAATTTATCGGCGTTCTCCACCTTTTCCGCTTCGAGGACCGTAGCGACCCGAAGTTCCACCTTGGCAAAATCGTCAATGGTGATTTCCGGTTTGAGACCGTTTTCCGCCGCTTCTTTGGCTTTTTTGGCTGCCTTTTCTGCTTCTTTCTTGGCTTTTTTCGCGGCTTTGGCCGCTTCTTTTTTGGAGGTTTCTTCCCCTTCGCTATCATCTTTGGGTAGTTCCAAACGGGGGAAAATGGGTTCGCCCCGATCAATTTTGGTCCCTGCAGGAATCTTACCGTACTCCAAGCTGTCCCAAGTATGGAGATGGGACAGCTCAGTAAGCCCGAGCTGTGCCCATACCTTCGCCGGTGTATTCGGCATAAAAGGCGTCAACAAAATCGAAGAGAAACGAAGGGCTTCAGCCATATTATAAAGAACTGTGGCAAGTTTTTCCTTTTCTCCGTTCTTATTCAGTGCCCAGGGCGCGGCTTCATCGATATATTTATTGGCTTTGCCTACGATTTTCCAAATCGCGGCCAGAGCATTGTGAAACTCCAATTTTTCCATATATGCTGCCATTTCCTCGGGTACGGTTTTAAAAAGCTCCAGCAATTCGTCGTCGAATTCCGTTTTTTCCCGGGGCGCTTCAATGACGCCGTCTTGGAATTTCGTAATCATGGCGGTGGTGCGGCTCAAAAGGTTGCCGAAGTCATTGGCCAAATCAATATTGATGCGGTTGATCAAAATCTCTTCGGAATAATTGCCATCGGAACCGAAGATAAATTCGCGCAATAGGAAATAGCGCAGGGCGTCGGTACTGTATTTATCCGCTAATACCATAGGATCTACAACATTCCCCTTACTCTTGGACATTTTCCCTTCATTGACCAAGATCCAGCCATGGGCAAATACCTTTTTGGGCAAGGGCAAATCCAAGGCCATCAGCATAATGGGCCAGATAATAGTATGGAAGCGGACGATATCTTTCCCCACCAAATGCACATCGGCGGGCCAGTACTTTTCAAAGCGTTCGTCCCCCTTGGTATAGCCCAAAGCAGAGATATAATTGGTGAGTGCATCGAGCCAAACATAGATGACGTGTTTGGGGTCGTTGGGCACGGGGATGCCCCAAGAAAAGGTAGTACGGGAAATGCTCAGATCTTCCAGCCCCTGTTTGATAAAGTTCACCATTTCATTGCGACGGGACAACGGCTGGATGAAGTCGGGATGTTCATCGATATATTGCAACAGTCGGTCGGCATACTTATCCATTCTAAAGAAATAGCTTTCTTCTTTTACTGTATCTAATGGGCCGCCACAATCGGGACATTTGCCTTCACTTTCCTTCACCTGGGTTTCCGTAAAAAAGGTTTCGCAGGAAACGCAGTAATGCCCTTCATAGGAACCGAGATAGATATCCCCTTGGGTTTGTAATTTTTTAAAAACCTCCGCTACAACTTCCTCATGGCGCGGCTCCGTGGTACGAATGAAATCGCTGTAATCAATATCAAATTTCCGCCATAATTCTTTGAAATTTTTAATGATACCGTCAACATACTGCAGTGGCTCCATGCCTGCGGCAGCGGCGCTGCGCTCAATTTTCTGACCGTGTTCGTCAGAACCGGTGAGGAAATAAGCGTCATAACCGCGCATCTTTTTATAGCGGGTCATGGTATCCGCGGCAACGGTGGTATAACAATGGCCAATATGCAATTTGGCGCTGGGATAATAGATCGGCGTAGTAATGTAAAAAGTAGGTTGTGACATGGTATTTCTCCTTACAATTTCTATGATCAAAATGAACAGCAGTTGCTTTTACCGCTGCAATTAACATGTGAAGCAGGCAATACCGCCTTGCAAGTCATACGGGGAAAATGCTTTAGGATTCTGAAAACGTAAGGGGATAAACAGCATTTTTCCTCATTCCGTATTTCTCCGCCACCAGTTGGGCGGCGGCTTTGGCCTTCATCCCCTGTGACATTAAAGAGGCCAATTCGGCCCTTAATACCTCCTCGTCGGGGATTTCGGCGGTGGTTTCTACATGTGCTTCCACCACCAGAACCATCTCCCCCTTAAATTCTTCTTCTTTAGCACGAGTGGCCAAGGTTGCCAGAGATTGGCGGTAAAAAGTTTCGTGAACCTTGGTCAATTCCCGACAAAGAACCGCAGGCCGATCCCCCAAGGTTTCCAACAAATCGTTAAGATCGGCGGAAAGGCGATGGGGAGAAATATAGATCACAAGCGTGGCAGAGCTCTGCTTCAAAACATTCAACCGTGCTTTGCGCTCTTTGTTGGAACGAGGCAAAAATCCCTCAAACATAAATCGGCCACAGGGAAGCCCCGAAGCAGTAAGAGCCGATAACACAGCATTGCCGCCGGGAATGGGATGAATGGGAAGCCCTCCCGCGGCAGCGGCTTTGACAAGATCCTCCCCGGGATCGGAAATACCGGGAGTCCCCGCATCGCTGATGAGAGCAATGGATTTTCCTTCCCGCAGCATGGACAATAACTCTTCCCGACGTTTTACAGCGTTATGTTCATGGTAGCTAATCATAGGAGTTTTGATCTCATAATAATTTAGGAGGATACGGCTGTGGCGGGTATCTTCCGCGCCGATTATATCCACATTCTTTAAAACTTCCAGACCGCGGAAGGTCATATCCCCCAAATTCCCAATGGGAGTCGCTACGAGATAAAGCCCCGGTGCCAATTCTGTCATTTTGGTTCCTCAAAAATCCTTTCCATCATGGAGTGGTATGTTTTATCATCATTGTAAACAAACAACGTCTCTTCCACAGTAAGACCGGGATTGCCGCCTTTTACAAACTCCAACAACACCAAATTGGGACTTTTGGCCGGATTTGGTTGCACAAAACGGAGTCGTTTTGGCTCCAAACCGTATTTCACCGCGGAAACGATCAATTCGCTCAGACGGCGAGGACGATGAATGATGACAAGTTTGCCCATTCCTTTTAAAAGACAAGCACTATGCTTCATAAAGAGATCTGTATCCCAACGGATTTCAGCCCGGGCCAAAGCCCGTCGATCTCCTTTGGGCAAACGGCCGCTGCCCGTTTTCTCATAAGGTGGGTTGGAGATGATACAATCAAAGAAATCCCGTTCCCAAAAAGCCGGCGCCTCCATCATATCGCCGTGAAGAATCGTCGCTTCCACGTGATTCTCTTCCATATTTTTTTGAGCCAAGCGCGCCGCGCGGGCATCTAATTCCAGACCTATGACGTCCACTCTCGGTTCCCTGGCCTTCAGAAGCAACGGTAAAATACCGTTGCCACAGCCGGCGTCAAGGACTTTCATTCCCGGTTTGATCGGACAGAATTTCGCCAGAATTACGGCGTCCACCGAAAAGCAGAACCCCTCAGGGTCCTGCCAAATTCGGAAACCGCCCCAACGAAGATCATCGAGACGTAAATTTGCCATAAAATCATCAATCCTTCCCCGAGCGGTCGCGGTCAAGGAATGACACACAGAAAAGACAATCACCATCACGAATTTCCCCGAAATGGCTGGGGCACACATGGAACCCCGCCTCAAAGAGGGAAATTAAATTGCCGCGACCGGAGACGGACATGTTCTTTTTGCGGATAATATTCTGCATAGTGATATTATCCTCCTCCAGCTGTTCCACATAACGGCGGATCGTTGCCAATTCGTCGGTCATGGCCTTTAATTTTTCTTCCAATTCCAATATCGCCTGACCCAGCATATGGTTCCCCCTATTCTTTTCGGTGTTTTCATTATTCATAATCAATCTTCCAATTTCTTTAATTCTTCTTCGGAGATTTCCTCATCTTCCAAAGGAATCTGGGGAAAATTCGACTGTTTTCCCGGTTTATAATCGTCACTTTCAAATTTCAGGCAACACATCAATCGGCCGCAAATACCCGAAATTTTTCCGGGATTCAAAGAAAGATTCTGATGCTTGGCCATACGGATAGAGACAGGCTGAAATTCATTCAAAACACTGTGGCAGCAGAGAACTCTGCCGCAGGAAGCAATGCCTCCCAACATTTTCGCCTCATCCCGAACGCCGATCTGGCGCAGTTCGATGCGGGTACGAAACACCGCGGCCAAATCTTTGACTAATTCCCGGAAATCCACACGGCCGTCAGCGGTAAAATAGAAAATGATTTTACTGACATCAAAAGTAAATTCCACATCAATGAGTTTCATGGGGAGGTCGTTTTCCTGAATTTTTTCCAGACAAATCTGGAAAGCTTCCCGCTCTTTTTCTTTATTTTTCGCATTCACAGCTTCATCTTCTTCGGTGGCTTTGCGAATCACGCTTTTCAGCGGCTGCACCACTTTATCGTCTTCCATCTCCCGAGGAGCAATGACAACGCTGCCGAATTCAAGGCCGCGGGCGGTTTCCACGATGACATGGTCGTGAAGTTCCAGTTCGTGTGTGCCGGGGTCAAAATAATAAATCTTGCCCGCTTGTTTAAAGCGGACGCCAACAATGGTTTCCATAAGTTCCTCCATTTTCGTTTCGAACGGCGAAATAAAAGTTCTCCGCAATCAAACGAGGGGTCACTTGATACTCCGCCAGCATTGGCCCGGCGATAGCCGCCTGCCAAAGATTCCATAATTTATCTTCATCAAAGGGAAGCGGATGCCGAGGCGGGAGGCCGCCTAGGGCTGCTTCGTAGTTTTCCTTTAGAATCCACTGGGCCCCTTCAAAAAATGCCTTTAATCCTTCTTTATCCTTAGCGGCTTTTTCCGACAGGGCAAATAATTCTTCAGCGGATTGCCGAGGCAGATCTAGGATAGTCTGCCAGATTTCTTCTAAATTACCGTGGAGTTCCTTTTTCCCGCAGTATCGCAAAACGCGGCAGCGGCTTTCCACAGTGGGCAAAATTTTATCGGGATTTTCCGCCAGCAGAAGAAATACACTGTTGGCCGCAGGTTCCTCCAATGTTTTTAGGAAAGTGTTGGCCGCAGGTTCCCCAAGGCGGTCAGCTTCCTTTACTATGAACACTCGATAGTTTCCCTCCTGGGCGGTGAGATATGTATTCTTCAGCCATTTGCGAAAAAGGTCCACTTCATAGAAGGTTTTTGTAGGTTCCGTCACCACGCAATCAGGGAAGCACCCTTCTCTACTTAAAACGCAGGGGCGGCAACGACCGCAGGCCATCCCCTCCTCATCGGGGGAAAGACAGTTTAAAGCCATACCAAAATCCAAGGCATCTTGGAATACCATTGCCTCAGAGCCGTAAAGCAAATAGGCATGGGCAATGTTTTTGGCATTAAGATCCTTTTTTAACGTAGAGTGCATAATAATGGCTCCAATATCTCTTTGATGGATTGAAATACATCCTCGGGTCTGCGAGCCCCGTCCATCACTGCACAGCGCTGCGGCGCTTGGCGAGCCTCAGTAAGATAACCGTGGCGGACGCGCTCAAAAAAATCCAGTTTTTCCTGTTCCAAGCGGTCAGGCTCTTGGGCACGATGTCTGGCAATGCGCGTTCTGGCGACAATAGGATCCATATCAAGAATGAAGGTAAGATCCGGAACGCATCCGTGGATCGCCATTTGATTCAGGGAACGGATGGTATCCAAGGGAAGCCCCCGCCCATAACCCTGATAAGCCAAGGTCGAAAGGGCATAGCGATCGCAAATTACCACATCGCCCCGGGAAATGGCAGGTTCAATGGTATCCGTCACATGGTGACTACGGTCTGCAGCGTAAAGCATCAATTCACAGAGGGGATCCATACCTTGATTGTCCACATCTAACAAAAGAGAACGGATCTTTGCCCCCAGAGTCGTACCACCGGGTTCTCGGGTCACCACAACGTTGAGGTCTCGTTCCTCCAAAAACGCCACTGTTTTTTGAAGTTGAGTGGTTTTTCCCGAGCCGTCGATGCCTTCAAAAACAATAAACAGACCTTTTTCTCTCACCTTACCTTAAATTCCTTTCCATCTGCAAGTATTTATACTTCATTTTATTATCTCATAAATGAGAAAAAAACACAAGGTTTCCCCGGGAAAAACCCAGAGGAAATCTGCGAAAAGTTCCATCCAAATGTTGCCGAAAAGAGACAGACTGCCAAAGATTTGGCAGTCTGTGTTTCTTGGATTAAATCAAATATTACGGTTCCTTTCCTCTGGACAGCCATCAGCCCAAACCATATTCTTTGGCCAAGGCTTCAAAGGCGGGCATGGATCGCTCGATCTGCTCTGTGGTCACACAGTAAGCAATACGGACGTAACCGGGGCAGCCGAAATCATCCCCTGGGACCAGAAGAAGTTCATATTTTTTCGCTCGTTCACAGAAAGCGTTGGTGTCCTCTTCCAAGGCCTTCACAAAGAGATAAAAGGCACCGTCAGGGCGTACACATTGATAGCCACGTTCCGTCAATCCGTTGTAAAGGAGATCGCGGTTTTTGCGATAGACGGAAATATCGGAGACTTGTCCCACACATCGAGCGATGAGTTTCTGAAAGAGACTGGGAGCGCAGACGTAACCAAGGGCGCGTCCTGCACCGCAAACAGCGGCGTACATATCCTCAAAATCGTCAATTTCCGAGGGAACGAGTACGTAACCGATGCGTTCCCCGGGAAGGGACAAAGATTTACTGTAAGAATAACAAACTAAGGTGTTTTTATAGTATTTGGTCAAAAAGGGCACCACAATATTGTCATCGTATACCAATTCGCGGTAGGGTTCATCGGAAATCAGGTAGATGGTATGACCGTATTGGGCGGATTTTTCCTCTAGAACGCGGCAAAGTTCCTTGACAGTGGATTCGGAATAGACGACTCCCGAAGGGTTGTTGGGGGAGTTGACGATGACCGCCTTGGTATGCTCGCTGACCGCGGCGGAAAAAGCGTCGAAGTCAATCTGAAAATCCGGTTCCCGAGGCGGAACTTCCACTAAGGTGCCGCCGGCGGCTTCCACAAAAACGCGGTATTCCGTAAAATAGGGAGCGAACACGATGAATTCATCCTCAGGCAGGGCCAAAGCCTTAAAGCAAATGCTCAAAGACGCCGCAGCCCCCACGGTCATATAAAAATTATTGGCGGTAAAATCGGTGCCGTAGCGTCGGTTCAAATCGTCGGCAATGGCTTTGCGGGTCGCGGGATCCCCCTGGGCCGAGGTATAACCGTGAAGGGACACGGAATCTTCCTGATCCAACAATTCCTTTAAAGTGTCGGAAATAATCTGCGGCGGCGGAACGCTGGGATTACCGATGCTAAAATCAAAGATATTTTCCGCACCGATCTCCGCGGCACGGACTTTACTGTATTCAAAAATTTCACGGATCACGGAACGCTTTTTACCGAGACCCACCATGGTTTGGGAAATCATAGCCATACCTCCAATATTTCATTTTCTTTTTAGTATACCACATTTCGCGTCCTTGGGCGATCTTTTTTATAATTTTCAGGTAGAAAAGAGGAACCCCCCAAACCCGAGGATTTGGGGGGTTGAGACAAGCCATCCTCTTTTAGGAGGAGGGAACTATTAAGCGTTCGGCGCTCCGATTACAGACTGAGCAAAACGGAGATCATTTTGGCAGCTTGTTCTCTGGTAGCGGTGCCTTGGGGCTGGAATTCGTTGTTGTCCATTCCGTTGATGATGCCGGCTTTCTGCATAGTGTCAACAGCTTCCGCGGCATAATCTGCGATCTGTTCTTCGTCATCGAAGGTAATCAGTTCGTTGGTTTCGGGCAATTCAATGCCTTTGTATTCCGCATAGCGATAGATCATAGCAGCCACTTCCTGACGGCTGATTTCACCGTAGGGATCGAAGGTAGTGTCGGTGCGGCCGGTAACGATGCCGTTGGCATAAGCCCAGTTGATATAGGTTTCTGCCCAACTACCGCGGCAATCGGCGAAATTCGAAGTGCCTTCATAGCGGGTAAGATCATCGCCGGAGGCTTCGGCAAGGATCTTCGCAAAGGCGCAGCGTTCGATGTTGCCTTCGGGATTGAATTTATTGTCGCCAATGCCGTCACAGATGCCTTTTTCTACCAAGTCGTAGATGTACTGCGCGGACCAGCGGCCTTGTTCTACATCGTCAAAAACGATTTCCGTGGGATCTTCGGGATCGGTGGGATCTTCAGGTTCCGCGGCAACCAAGGCGTCGATGGCGTCGTTGATGG
>CAJFVQ010000072.1 GCA_904420535.1 Candidatus Cryptoclostridium obscurum | reverse complement strand
CCATATGAAAGCTTACCAAGATAAGATTCCTGCGGTGATTGTCGGAGGCAATGCGGGGAGTTTTTTGGGAGAGTACCAGGCGGGAGGACATATTGTGGTTCTGGGGCTCGGTGTGGAAAATCAACCGCGTGTCGGTTTTTTCTGCGGGACAGGGATTCATGGAGGAAAAATCTACCTTCGTACAGATGAAGCGCCAAAGAATTTGCCATTACAAGTTGCATCCCGTGTGGCAACAGAAGAAGATCTTGCGGAAATCAAAGGATATATTGAAGAATTCAGCAAAGAATTCGGTGCCGACTATCAAAAAATTATGTCCCATCAATTTATCGTATTAACACCCAATACTAAAAACCCTTATAAGCAGCTTTATACAAATCATTGACATTTGACCGATTTTTCGATAGAATATCGTTCTGGAGGTATTTTGTGTCAATGGAAAAGAAAAAAAAGGGGTTTATTGCGGAATTTAAAGAATTTGCAATGAAAGGCAATGTCGTTGAGATTGCGATTGGTATGATTATTGGTACCGCCTTCACTGCCATTGTATCATCCTTTGTAGAGGATATCATCACACCGTTATTAAGTATTATTTTAGGGCATATCAGCTTTGCAGATCTAAGCTGGAATATCAGTGCAACTTTGGGGCTCCATACAGAAACTCCGATCTTATTGACTTACGGCAACTTTATTCAGTCGGTATTCGACTTTTTGTTGATTGCGTTAAGTATCTTTATTTGTATTAAGGTCGCGAATAATGTACGAGCCAAATTTGAACATAAACAGGAAGAAGAGAAAGAAGAAGCCCCAGCTGCACCATCTGAGGATATTGTTTTATTGACGGAAATTCGTGATTTATTGAAGGAGAAGGAGTAATTTTTCATCAATATCAATTTGTCGGTCTAAAAATTTTATAATGTAATCCCAAAATAAGGATCGGTTATATACCGATCCTTTTATTGGTTTTTGATTTCTAACCGTTGAAATACATTGACCGCATTTTGATAAAAAACTTTTTGCCAATACTCTTCCGGAATCAACTTTTTGACAAAGTCAATATAATCGGCCATGGGAGAAAGAGGCCAATCGCTTCCATACAGTACCTTTTCAAAGTTATGGATCAATTTGATTGCCAGCTGATGAAACTCTATGATTTGACGATCATTTTTTACCTTTTGTAAATTTTTTCCAACATAGAGGCCGGAAATATCTACATAAATATTGGGGTTACGATACGCAACTTCAGCTGCATCAAAAAGCCATGGATTTCCCATATGGGCCAAAATAATTTTTACATTTGGGTACATTTTAGCTACATCATCGCCGATCAAAGGATGGGCATATTTTAGCAATGCCTCAGAGCTAAAAGTGTCACCGCTATGAAATGTAATGGGTAGATGATATTTTTCAGCCAATTCAAACGCAGGACTGTAAACGGGATCTGAAAGAAAATAATGATAGTAACCTCCATAAATTTTTATTCCCACGAGGTGTGGATCGTTTTGGATCCTTTCTTCTAGTTGCAGCGCCGCCCTTTCATCAAATCGGTGGGGATTAATTCCCATAGAGTAATAAGCGTTTGGATACTTTTCAAATTGGATTCCCATCAAAGGATCGACCTCTTTATCGGGCATTTGTTTCCCCGGGCTCTCCGCCACCCCCATAGCAATGCCCAGAACGTGATTATCTTTACACTCTTTGGCATAACCTTGAGGACTGTAATCAATATGATTGATAGTAGCGTGTTGTGTAAAAGCAGAGATATCGGAAAGATGAAGGTGGCAATCAATTATATTCATACGGTGACCTCCATTTAAATAATCAAAGCGAAATACTAAAATGATTATATCATAGTAAGACGATAGAAGCACGTATATTTTTAAAAATAAGATATTTTTCATATGTGTCAGTGACCAGAGCCGCATACAGCACCTTCAGTAACACCACATTTATGCGCAGATGATCTGGTTTCCTCGGATCGGAAAAATTATTTTTTAAAGCGATAGACATGATTAACTACTCTTTGGGCTATGTATCAAACACGCAGTTTGTATTGACATCCACAGAATCCCTAATTTACAGAGTTGAGGCCGTTATCTATAAGTCTAAAAAACAGAATATTTATTTATATTTTAAATATTATGCACTTAAAACAATGCTCTACATACAAAGAGTTTTTAGTGGATGTATCTCATCTTATTAGGCAAATCGTTTGCAAAACAAACTGTTTTGTCGATTAGACGGTAATCGATTCATCATTTACTATTTTGATTCTTTTATTAGTAATCAAAAAAAGAAACCTTCTTACGAAGGTTTCTTTTAAATTTGGCATCATATAAGAAGTAGGGGAGGCATGAGAACTCATTTTCCTTCGTTCTCCTTTTTTGCCTGCTCCCGGAGCTTATAGTGCATCAGCTTCCCTGTCGCAGTATGAGGAAGTTCTGGAACAATACGGAATTCCTTGGGGCGTTTATACGGCGATAGCATGGGGTGATGCAAGCAATACTCTTTTAATTCAGCTACTGTTAAGCTGTCATCCGACGGAACAATATAGGCCACAATAGCTTGTCCCCGCATCTTATCGGGTATACCAATAATGGCATTTTCTTCCACCTTGGGATGCTCATTAAGGATCCCCTCAATTTGAGGCGGGTAAACATTTTCTCCAGCGGAAATAATCATATCATCCTTTCGTCCGACAACGGTGACAAATTCATTTTCATCCCAAGTACCCAAGTCTCCTGTATAGAGGAAGCCTTTATAAAACTTCTTCTCTGTCATTTCTGGATTATTAAAATAACAATATGCAGATTTTGCAGGTGATTTAATAATAATCTCCCCTACAGATTGATTGTCTTTCGCGACTAATTCATCGGGCTCCCCATGACCGTCTTCCTTGGCGACTACGACACGAACATCATCATCAGTGCAGGATTGGCCTGCTGTTCCCGACATATCAGGAAGATTATAAGGGCGAAGAAACGTATTCCAGAAGCTTTCCGTAGTGCCATAACCGTTAAAAATATTGGGTGTCAGAAGTTTCATATATTTTTCACAAGCACTCTTTTCAAAAGGTGCTCCCATGGTAACAATTCCGCGCAGGCGATTCAAATCAACAGGTTTTTTTTCCTGAGCTTTTGCCAACATAGCAATGACAGAGGGAACGCCAATCAGAAAAGTAATCTGGAATCGCTCCGCATAAGAAAGGCAAGTGCTGGGATTAAAGTGACGTAAAATCACAACTTCGCCTCCACAGTACAATGTTGGATTGGGGCCACCAGAATGAAGACCACCCCGATGGAACCACGGGGTCATATTCATGGTCTTATCTGTGGAGTTTAAAGGGAAATGCATTAAAACGTCATGAGCTGACAAAACTTCGTTGATAACATTCATCGGAACTCCTTTAGGGCGATTTGTTGTTCCCGATGTATAAAGGCGAACCGCTTCATCATAAATATGTTGTTTTTCTTTGAGTTGCGGGTTCTCAATAGACGACTTCATCGTATAATCTCGGTAAGTGATGTGGCCTTCAGAAGCGGACTCAGTGTTGTGCAAATCAGCAACGATGACACGCTGCGGTTTGTGATTCGCCAATTGTAAAGCTTCTTTGGCTAATTCTTCAAATTCATGATCGTAAACGAAGAATTTTGGTTTACTGTCATCTATCATCAGGGCAATTTCTCCCGGAGCCTGTCGAAAATTAACAGGACAGCTAATTGCACCCAATTTATGAGAAGCAAGATAACAAAAAACGAACTCCGCTGAGTTTAAAAGCATATACATGACGATGTCATTTTTTTCAGCCCCGTCGCTGACCATGGCGTTGGCAAGACGGTTGGCTTCCTCGTTTAAGGTTTTATAGGTCCAACGTCGATCTGTCAGTGGACAGTAGAGGGCAGGGGAGTCGGGGAAACGATTAACATTGCGCATGAATCCATTGATATAAGTGAATTCATGTTCAAAAGTTTCCTTGAACATTGTTACGTCGTAAGTAAAATTCAAAATAGAGTACCTCAACTTTCATATTTTTTCACAATAATGCTGGAGTTTTGTCCACCAAATCCCAAAGAATTTGACATAGCCGCACTAATTTTGGCAGGTCGTGCTTTGTTGGGGATATAGTCAAGATCACAAAGGGGATCGGGGGTATCATAATTTAGCGTAGGAGGCAAAGTTTCTTCTAAAATAGCTTTGATACAGGTGATTACTTCAGTAATGCCGCCGGCTCCCATTAAATGACCGGTAGAACCTTTTGTAGAGCTGACAGGCGGCGCGCTATGGATATCGCCAAAAACTTCCTTGATCGCTTGTGTTTCTGCACGATCACCTAATAAAGTAGATGTACCGTGAGCATTAATATAACCAATTTCTGAAGGAGTGAGACCGCTTCGCTGTAGCGCCCGCTGCATACAGGCAATGGCCCCTTTTCCTTCTGGTTCCGGAGCAGTAATATGGTACCCGTCATTTGTATTAGCATAGCCTGCCAAGGTAGCATAAATTTTTGCACCTCTGGCCAGGGCATGAGATTCTGTTTCAATGATGACTGCACCACCGCCTTCACCAATGACGAAGCCATCTCGATCCATGTCAAAAGGACGGCATGCCTTTTCCGGAGCATCATTACGACGAGAAAGTGCCTGAGATTGAGTTAAACCAGAGAGGATAATGGGGCAAAAGATAGATTCACCGCCAACGACAAGAATAGAATCGGCCTCATCGGAATGGAGAAGCATTGCAGCCGTCATAATTGCATCGCCACCAGAAGAACAGGCAGTATTCAAAGTGAAACTTGGCCCATAAATTCCATAATGAATTGCAATTTGTGCCGCAGCAATATTTCCAATAATCATAGGAACAAATCGTGGACCAACGCGACGAATAGCACCGGTACTATATTCATGCTGAGTTCTGGCAACAGATGTCACTCCATCCATAGCAGTTCCCATAACAATACCGATGCGCTCGGATTCACTATCAATGGACAAGTTACTGTCACTTAATGCTTCTGAAGCTGCAATAAAAGCGAACTGAGCAAAAGGATCTGTTGCTTTTGCCAAAGATTTTGTCATATGATCAAGTGGACAATAGTTCTTTATTTCTGCGCCAATTTGTACAGGAAGATTGTCCACATCGAATTTCGTAATCCGCTGAATTCCGCAAACGCCATGAATCAATTGTTGCCAATAGTTATCCACACCAATTCCAATCGGTGTAACTGCACCCATTCCTGTAATTACTAGCTTTTCATCCTTCATTTTCTTTTAAACTCCGTATTTCTAATATTTCAACACACCTTATACAAATACAACTTATTTAAAGTATATTTTGCTTTCATCCAAAATATTATCTATTTTAACGTATTTCGGTTCAATTTTCAAGAGATAGGGTAAATAATTACACCACTCTATGATTTTTATTATAACTTCTCATAATAGGTATTATGTAAAGTTAAGAGAGAAAAGAAAAGGGATCATAGACATGTTACTATGATCCCTCAATGATTTATTGCTCTTATAATCCATAACGAAGTATTAAATAAATGGTAGAAATAACAATCGTAATCAACATAATTGGATAGCCAACTTTTAAATAACTCATAAAAGTAATTGGATAGCCTTTTTTATTGCTAATTCCTGACAATACCACATTGGCCGAAGCGCCGATTAGTGTACCGTTGCCACCGAGACACGCGCCAAGGGATATGGCCCACCACAGCGGCATAACGTTGATTCCACTGCTTTCTAAAGTGAGAATGATAGGAATTATGGTTGCAACAAATGGTATATTGTCGAGAATCGAGGAAATAATTGCAGAACCCCATAATAAGATCAGCATGGTCAAAATCAGTTCTCCGCCGGTGGCATTCATTAACATATTAGCTAACGTATCGATAATGCCGACTTCCACCATACCGCCAACAACGACGAACAGACCAATAAAGAAGATAATCGTCGTCCATTCAATCTCAGAGAAAATCTTTTCAATGTCCTGCTTTCCAATAAGTAGCATAATAGCAGCCGCTGTTAACGCAACAACAGATGATTCAATTCCCAAAGTGCCATGAAATACAAACCCCAGAATCACAAGAACAATCATAACAACACTTTTATGAAGGAGTTTAACATCTTTGATTTCTTTTTTTTCATCAAGCGCCAAAATAGAAAGTTTCGCAGACTCTTCCACGTGCATTTTTTTGCCGTAAATTACACGGAAGCAAAGAATAATTGCGCCTACAATGACGAGAATCGGAGGACCGACATTTACAATAAAATCAAAGAAAGTAAGTCCCGCAGCACTTCCGATCATAATATTGGGAGGATCGCCAATTAAAGTAGATGTTCCGCCTACATTGGAAGCAATAATTTGCGTAATAAAATAGGGAACTGGATTAATATCCAACATCCTGCAGATTGTAAGCGTCATAGGACCGATCAGTAAAACTGTGGTCACATTGTCAAGAAATGCAGAAAATCCAGCTGTAATCAAAATAAAAAGCACCATGATGAGCCAAGGATCACCTTTTGCTACTTTGGCGGCCTTGATGGCCAGATATTCAAAGATTCCTGAATTTTTTACGATTGCCACAAATATCATCATACCGGCTAAAACTCCTATGGTATTGAAGTCGATATGAGAAATGCAGTCATCAATGGAAAGAATCCCCAAAAGAACGAGACAAATCGCACCGGCCATGGCAGCAACAGTGCGATGGATTTTTTCTGAAATAATTGCAATTAAAACTAAGACAAATACCGTAATCGCGATGATTTGGCTTGAATCCATATTCTTATACCTCCAAAAAACAACCGAAACAACTTATTTCTGTATGTAAAAATATACTGCTTTAATGCTAATCTATTTTAACACCATTACA
Source organism: Candidatus Cryptoclostridium obscurum (assembly GCA_904420535.1). Lineage (GTDB taxonomy): Bacteria > Bacillota > Dehalobacteriia > UBA7702 > UBA7702 > Cryptoclostridium > Cryptoclostridium obscurum. Next base: position 3,490 of record CAJFVQ010000072.1, on the reverse strand, counting down.
TAAAGAAAGCAAGATGGAATTATTTTTATATTCAGCCAATGAACATCTTTATAAATATTGTAAATAAAGAGTGCATTTTAGACAGTTACTGATTATTTTAATAGTTCATATATCACTTTGGCAACACCATCATGGTCATTATCATCTGTAATATAGTTTGCAGAACCCAAACAGTTTTCCGTGGCGTTTTTCACAGCTACTCCCAATTTTGCATACTCTAGCATATCGATGTCATTGTCGGCATTTCCAAAAGCCGCAATAGAATCTGATGATAGATTCAGCTTTTTACTAAGGAAGCGCAGTCCTGCGCCTTTCCCTGCAGAAGGAGCGACGATTTCCAAAATATTTGATAAAGAAGACGTAATATATACATCAGGGATCCTTTCGTATAATAGGCGCTCAATTCGCAATTTTTCATTCAAATCGACGCATCGTATATCGATACTATCCAGCTTTTCAATATGAAGGTGAATGAACTCCTTCATATTCTTTTCCGAAATGCGGGTGGACTGAATATAACGAATGCTTGACTCCCTTGTACATCCATACCGGGCGGGATCGACAACGAAACGTTCGTCAGAATGAGGGACCCCATTGACAAATGCCTCGAAACAAATATCTTCCCCTTGAAGTGCTGATAAAATCTCTTCGACACTTTGTGCTTTCAGGGTAATGGAGTGGATTCTTTCACCATCTTCTAAATGGTAAATTGCCGCACCATTCGAAGTAATCGCATAACGAATTCCTTCAATATCTTTTATGCTTTGAGGCAGAGAGGAAAAGGATCTTCCGCTGGCAACCACGACTTCTATGCCTTGATTGATGGCCGTTATCAACGCTGCCTTGGTTTTTGGGGACAAAGTTCCGTCGGAACGCAGCGTTGTGTCATCTAAGTCCAGTGCAATCAGTTTTAATGTTTCCGACCACTTTTTAATTGATTGGATGGAATTATATTTCATTATTTTCTCCAGTTTGACCGTATACCGTATATATTTATATATTTGAAAGCAAAAAGCGAGACAACCTTTGACTGCCTCGCTTAGATTTATGGTGCGGATGACAGGACTTGAACCTGCACTCTTTTGACGGAACTAGAACCTGAATCTAGCGTGTCTGCCAATTCCACCACATCCGCAAGTTTACTAAACAATATTATCATTTTTTATCTGCTTAGTCAAGAGATCTTTCATAAAAATTTCCTTATTTATTACCATTATTTATTATGCCATCATTACCATAAAATTGATTGCGATAGAAGTAAAAAAGAAAAGAACGGCTAGCCGAAATACGGCTAGCCGTTTGAATTATTCATTGATTACTCTACATTTTCACAATAGCGCATGATGATGGTAGCAATTTGCGCCCGGGTTGCATTACCTTTTGGCGAAAAGGTACCGTCGTCCATTCCTTCGATCAACTTCTCAGCCACGGCCCATTGCGCCGGAACGACCGCATATTCACTGACCTGATCCGCATCAGTAAATTGTGTCAGATCCGCAGAAGCGGAGATGTCAACTCCTTTGTAATCTGCATAGCGATACAAAATCGCAACCATTTGTTCTCTAGTAACATTATCGTCGGGACCAAAGTGGCTTTCATCGTAACCCTCGATGATATCATTTTGCGTTGCCCACAAAACAGCATCACTATACCATGCGTCATTTTCTGTGTCGGTGTATTCGTCAGTACCGGTTACTTCAGGTGCTCCGTCTTTGTTATAAAGGATTTGAACCAGAATCGCACGGCTTAAATGCGCATTGGGCTTAAAAGTCTTGTCAGGATACCCTTCCATCAACTCATTGGTAAGCACATAATCAGTGGCTTCATGATACCATGCTTCGAGATTCAAATCATCAAATGCAGCTGAAGAACAGTCAAAAATTACAATCGTATTACTTTCAGCCTCTGCCGAAGTGAGTGTCCCGTCGGAAGCAGCAACTTTTACCGTATAGCTGCCAGCTTCTGTGGCAGTCAAGCTGTCGCTTGTTTGCCCATCGATCGCTTGCCCATCTTTATACCACTGATAAGTATAAGTGACAGTAGCGTCATGAGAGGCGGCAGCTTTTAACGTAACATCGCCATGCAAATATGTTTGATCCGCTTCCAAAGAGACGGCCGGTGCGTTCAAGCTCCAAACAGCAAGTAACGTCATGTTAGAATTAACCGTATCAGTCGCAAAGTCCCATTTTTCATTTTCGCCATAGCCTTTCCATCCGTCCAGGGTATATCCGGCCCTTGCAGGCACATCATCTGAAGTCGTCGGAGCCAAGGATGCCTCAATGTTGCTGTTGGGAATCAAATAAATAGCTTTATACGTTATTTTATTGGTCTCATCTTTGAACACCACTCGTAACAGTTGTTCCCATTTTAGACTTTGACCATCGGCTACGAAACCCATTCTTTCGTCAGCCGAGACAAATTGCGAGATGTTTGGAGTAATTTTTTCGTTATAGGTCACAGCAACGGTTCCTGCTGTCTTATAGTTCGCATCAACATTAACCGGTTCAACAGGAGTAAAAGTATCGGTTACTTGGATCACAGGACCTTGGTCCGATTCATCCCAAAGAAATACATCGCCTGCAATTTTCGGGGAACCGCTGAGGTTCAGCGTAGGAAAATAACCATATCCTGAACTATTCAAAGAAATGGCAGAGCCGGCACCTTCCGTTCCGGCAGTTTCATCGCTGACAATATTTTTTTCAATAACACCACCACGGATATCAATGACAGTATTACTACTTTCAACACTCCAAGCACAGATACCACCGCCATCGGCCTGATATGAGTAGGACGGATCATATGGATCCTCTAAGACTAATAATTTATTTTCAGAAATAGTGCCTTTTTCCATAACTAAAGTAGCTGGTAAGTGGCTATAACCTTCGACATAAACTCCACCGCCACGGGCTGCTGAATTTCCTTTGATCTCTGCACCATTTAGGTTAACGGTACCACCCAAATTGCAAATACCGCCACCGGCACTTTCCGCAGTATTACTTTCAATTATTCCACCTGTTAAGGTAACAGTGCCACCATATATATAAACAGCGCCGCCGTCACCACCATAATTCTGACCAGAATCATTCTTGGAATAATTATTTTTGATGGTACCACCATTCATATTCAAATAGCTATTTTGGAAAATATATACAGCCGTATCCTCGTTATTAATCAATTGGGCGCCATCTTTGATATTGAGAGTTCCTCCACCTGACACATTAACCAGAACACCACTATTTAATTCCACATTATTACCATCAATAATAGTATTGACCAGTGTCAAAGATCCACTGCTACCACTTACATAAAAAAGAGTTCCTGTATAAGCTTCTTCTCGTTTTATCGTAAGATTTGTCAAAGTGACTTCATTATTGATCGTGACCTGCCCGCAAATATAGATGGCGCCGCTATCGCTCACCAACTCCTGGGCCTTATCGAGGGTTTTTACTGCCTGTGCTGCACTGTTTCCTTCATTTCCGTCATTCCCAGT
>CAJFVQ010000071.1 GCA_904420535.1 Candidatus Cryptoclostridium obscurum | reverse complement strand
CCTCCCGCCTGGTACTCTCCCAAAAAACTCCCCGCATTGCCTCCGACAATCACCGCAGGAATCTTATCTTGGTAAGCTTTCATATGGATACCGGCTCGATAACCGATATCGCCTTTCACAAAGATTTTACCGCCACGCATGGCATAGCCGGTAGCGTCGCCGCAAGATCCATGGATATAAATGGTTCCGTCATTCATAGTATCGCCAATGGCATCCTGGCCGTTGCCGAAAACACGAATCGTTGCTCCGTTCATATAGGCGCCCAAAGCGTTACCAGGAGTACCGTCTATTTCAATATTTTTATCGGAAAGGCCACATCCGATATAGCGTTGACCGAGACAATTCACCAAATGAACTTGCTGATCTTCGCAGGAAGCTATGGCTTCATTTAAGGCTTTATGATCTAAGTTTTTACAATCGATTCTCATTGCGCACCTCCTAATTCTTTTCTTCTGGTTTTTGAGGAAAAAGCAATTAGTTGAGGTTTATCTTTAATCAACTCAAAATCCACCTCAGAAAGGGGAGTCGCATTGCGTATCAGCGACGTATAGATCCCGGCGCGCTCCACATCACCGATCAGCATAAAACCTTTTAAATTGTTTTTCGTATAATAGAGCTTTTTATAATTGTTTTCATCTTTTACTGTGTAAACATCGCCTTCCCGGTTGCCAGCGGTAATCAAGTGCTTGCCCCAAAACTTTAAAGCATTGACTGGGATAGTATTAATAAAAACATGTTCTTGCCCTGCCATGTTATAACCAGCATTTTCACCGCCTAGATAAGCATTGGGCAGAAGTGCCATGACTTTAGCGTTTCCGTCAGAGAAATCGCGGCTTTCTACGCAGTCACCGGCTGCGTAAATATCTTTTAAGGAAGTTTCATTTCGCTCATCGATCTTGATCCCCTGCCCGACATCACCGCCGGCATTCTGAATCAGTTCCACGTTGGGACGTACCCCTACGGCTATGACGAGAATATCAAAAGGCAATTCCATGCCACTGTCTGTAACTAATGTATTACCGCGGAAGGATTTGGCATTTTCACCAAGGATGAAACGAATTCCTTCGGCCTCCCCTGCTCTCTGCACATAGTAAGCTCCTTCCTCGTCGAGAATACTGCAAAGGATCTGAGGTTCACGATCCACGACCGTAATAGATTTTGCTTTTTTGCCGATCCCTTCGGCACATTTCAGACCGATCAAGCCACCGCCGAGGATCAGAACATCTTTTTTAGGGGATAATGCTTTTTCCAAAGTGAGTGCGTCTTCCATTGACTGAAAAAGATGCCGTTCTTTCACCTGATCCAGACCTTCAATCGGCGGAACAATAGGAGAACCGCCGGTAGCTACCAGTAGTTTATCGTAAGAAATATCCTCTCCATTGACGAGTGATACAATCTTTAATTCAGGGTCGATAGATTCGGCAGCAACGCCGAGGTAGGTTTTACAATCCATATCCTGATAAAACGAGGGACTACGATACCCCATTGCATCTGCTTTCACTTCACCGCCCAAATAGTAGGAAATCAATGGCCTGGAATAGGTAAATTCCTTTTCCTTGGAAATCAAAATGATTTTACTTTCTTGATCGACTTTACGAATGGCTTCTACGCAACCAATGGCCGCAGCAGAATTACCTATAATCACATAGTTCATATTTCCACCCCCTCTTCATAGACGATGGCCTGATTGGGGCAGTTCTGCACACACATTGGATTACCGTCCCGCTGCAAACAAAGTTCACATTTTTGAACGACGCCGTCAGGCGACGGCATGACTGCGCCATAAGGACATAAAGCAATACAGGTATAACACCCGATGCATTTTTTCTTATCAATTCGAATGACACCGTTTTCTATGGAAAGTGCCCCTGTGAGACATCCTTTTACACAAATAGGATCCTCACAATGTCGGCAATTTACAGCAAAACTGATTCCGTTATTCTCCTCTACCTGAATCCGAGGATGGATCATTTTATTTTTTAAAGCTTTTACCATATCGTTTTCACCGGAATTGGAAAAAGCACAGTAATATTCGCATAAATGGCAACCAAGACACCATTTTTCGTCCACATAAATTCGCTTCATATCGCTCACTCTCCCGCATGCTTGATTCCCAAAATTTCCAGCTCTTTTTCATTAAGTCCAACGCCGCGCAACATCAAGCGGTTTCCCCGTAGCGCCTCAATGGAGTTAATGCCCATGCCGCCCATCATTTCTTTGATTTCATGATTCCACGCATTCATTAGATTGATCAGGCGTTGAGATCCGATATTGGGATTAAGGCGTTTCACTAATTCGGGACGTTGTGTCGAAATTCCCCAATTACATTTTCCGGTATGACAACTACGGCATAAATGACAGCCAAGAGCCATCAAAGCCGCGGTGCCGAGATATACGGCATCCGCCCCCAAAGCAACGGCCTTTACGATATCAGCGCTGTTACGAATGGAGCCACTGACAACAATGGAGACATTATCCCGTATTCCTTCATCGCGTAAACGCTGATCAACGGCGGCTAAAGCAAGTTCAATTGGAATCCCAACATTGTCGCGAATACGAGTCGGGGCGGCACCGGTACCGCCTCGGAATCCGTCAATGGCAATGATATCCGCACCGCTGCGAGCAATACCACTGGCAATGGCTGCAATGTTATGAACCGCCGCAATTTTAACGGAGACCGGTTTCTTGTAATTGGTCGCTTCCTTTAATGAAAAGACCAGTTGACGCAAATCTTCAATGGAATAAATGTCATGATGAGGCGCAGGTGAAATCGCATCGGATCCTTCGGGGATCATTCTTGTTCTGGAAATATCTCCCATAGTTTTGTGGCCGGGAAGATGACCGCCAATTCCCGGTTTTGCTCCTTGGCCGATTTTAATTTCAATGGCCGCGCCACTTTCTAAATAATCTTTATGGACGCCAAAACGACCGGATGCTACTTGGACAATGGTATTCGGTCCATATTTATAGAAATCTTGATGCAAACCGCCTTCCCCGGTATTGTAATAGATTCCCAGGGCTTCCGCAGCTCTGGCCAAGCTTTCATGAGCATTGTAACTGATTGCGCCGTAGGACATGGCCCCGAAAAGCATGGGCATAGTTAATTCCAAGTTCACGGGAAGATTAGGAATTAATTTTCCATTGGCATCCCGCTCGATCTTGACATTCTTTTTTCCCAGATAGGTTCTGGTTTCCATAGGCTCCCGCAGTGGATCGATGGAAGGATTGGTGACTTGGGAAGCATTAATCAAAATCTTATCCCAATAAACAGGGTAATCACAGGGATTGCCCATAGATGTAAGCAAAACGCCGCCGCTATTGGCTTGGCGGTAAAGTTCTTCAATATTATTTTTTGTCCAATTAGCACTCTCTTTGAAAGTATGGTTTGTTTTGACAATTTTCAGAGCACGAGTTGGACAAAGGGAAACACAACGATGACAGTTAACACATTTGCTTTCATCCGCCAACATCATTTGGAGATCTTCATCATAACGATGAACCTCATTGGCACACTGCCGTTCACAAACACGACAAGCAATGCAGCGGTTGGTGTTACGCTCTACTTCATACTCAGGGTATAAAAAGTTCACTGACATGATGATTCGCCCCCCTTCTGGTCAAGTTCCACAATGACGGCTTCGCCGCCTTTAGGATACCAGAGACGATCCAGTTCCGGAGATAAAATACGTACGGCACATTCCTCGCTGGCGATATAAACCATGTCGTCTTTTTCTCCCACAACCATGGAACGAAGTTTCAGTCTGTCGTTCAAAGCCATTAAACCACCACTGTAACCTAAAATGATGGAGAATGGCCCTGTGACCAAAAGACTGCCAAAAGCACTCCGAAGATACTCATATTCTGCTCTTTCTTCTTCGTTCATAGATTCTATAGTCTGCCAAAACGGTGCGGCAATTACCTTCGCAGTCTCTTGCAAAGTAAGACCAAGACGACGATGGAGATAGTCAACAATATAAGTAATAACTTCCGTATCTGTCTGCAATGTACACTGATAGCCATGCATTTCAATATGGCGACGATTCGCGTCATAGGAAGAAATTTCACCGTTGTGAACAATGGAATAATCCAACATGGCGAAGGGATGGGCACCTCCCCACCAACCCGGCGTATTCGTTGGATAACGGCCGTGAGCTGTCCAGCTGTAGCCGTCATACTCCTCCAAGCGATAAAATTCGCCGACATCTTCCGGGAAACCAACAGCCTTAAAAACCCCCATATTTTTGCCGCTGGAAAATACATAAGCACCGTCAATATGGGTGTTGATCTTGATAGTGCAGCGTACAACGAACTCGTCGGGTTGTAATTGGCTTGATTCCAATTTTGTATGGAGCGGAACCAAGAAATAGCGCCAGATCAAAGGTTCATCAACAATATTAGGATGAGTTCTAGTAGGAATTTTTGACAAATTGATCATATCAAAATGCCTGTTTAAAAAATCCTCACAGTAAGTTTTTGCTTCCGGATTATCGTAAAAAATATGAAATGCATAAGCATCGGCATATTGGGGATAAATTCCATATCCCGCAAATCCTCCTCCCAATCCATTGGAACGGTCATGCATTGTTGCAATGGATTTTACAATTTCACTACCGTTGACGCGTTTTCCGCTTTTAGAAATTAGGCCAGAAATCGCACATCCCGACGGAATTCTAATTTCTCCTTCCTGATACACATCTCTACCCCCTTTAAACTCCTACCTGTCTTCATTCAGCCGACAGGCAATTGTTTTTAAATAAAAGACAAAGGTATCTACAAAAATGCGCACTTTGGCACATTGTCATAGACACCTTTGTCTTTAAATTATTATATTATGTTTTTTAATAAATGTCAACGATTTTTTATAACCTCATGAGATAAAAAATTCATTTCAACGGAAATAAATTTTTTACACAAAATGGACCATTCATAGGAACCATTGATAACAAACCGCTAAAAATTCTCTTAGATAACAGGAAGGAAACATATACCAAGTTAACGCACCGTGAAAGTGAGTAGTTTTCAGTCCTGCGGACTCAGCAATAAGACCGGCTCGGTAAATGTGGAACCCATTGGTGATGTAAGCTAAGGTATATTTATCATCCAATGTTTCGCGAATGAGTCTATCAGAAAAGATGAAGTTTTCTTTTGTACTGGATGAATCGCTTTCCTCTAAAATCAATTCTCTGGGAATGTTATGATCCTCTAAATATTTTGCCATGGCTTTGGCTTCCGGGATCAATTCATTGGCCCCCTGTCCCCCAGAAACGACGATCACCGAGCGGGGATTTTTCTCATGATAGGCTATGGCTGCATCAAGTCTCTGAGCCAAAGTAAGGCTGACCTGATCCCCACGCAACCCTGCTCCCAAAACGATCACGGCATCTTCTTGATAGGTAACATTGTCATGTTGACCGTAGATACCAAGAAAACAGATGATGACCAACATGAAACAAAAACATAAATAGATTATATACCGCAGCCATAGTAGAACTCCATGGGACATAAACCCATTGATTTGATCAAAAAAAATTCCATAGAACAGGAGAACTAAGGCCAATATAAAACTGAGAATCTTCCCTAGATTGAAGCTGGAAATAAAAAGCAGAAAAATACAGTTAAGAAGGAGGCCACTACCTAATAAAATCAATACAGTTTTGATTAACATTTTCATAGTCCTCCTCTTACTATAAAAAAAGCTCCGAACAGCGGAGCTTTTTATTTAATCCAATTGTTCCATGATTTCATCGCTGATCTCAAAGTTGCTGTAAGCATTTTGAACATCATCATGTTCATCTAAAAGATCATAAAGCTTAATAACCTTTTGAGCATCTTCCACATTTTCCACAGAAACTGTATTTTTGGGAATTCGTGTTACTTCCGCTTCTGTAATTTCAATCCCGGCATCACTAATTCCCTTGCGTACTGTTTCTAATTCTTCGGGTAAAGTGATAATTTCACCAATTCCATCTTCAAAAGTCACGTCTTCTGCACCTGCGTCCAGTGCGGTCATCATCACTTCATCTTCATCCAGACCTTCCATTGGCACAGTAATACGGCCAACACGATCAAACATCCAGGCAACACAACCGCTTTCACCAAGATTTCCGCCGTTTCTGGAAAAAATATAGCGAATTTCGCTGGCTGTACGGTTTCTGTTATCCGTCATGATTTCCAAAAGCATTGCCGTTCCTGCAGGGCCGTAACCTTCATAAATCACTTCATCATACTTGGTATCCTCACTGTTGCCGGCTGCTTTTTGGATGCAACGGTTGATATTATCATTCGGCATATTCGCCGCTTTGGCTTTTTGAATCATCAATTTTAGACGGAAATTGCCATCGGGGTCGGGACCGCCCTGCTGTACCGCAACTATGATCTCGCGGGAAATTTTTGTAAATGTTTTGCCCCGCTCTTCGTCAACTTTTCCCTTTTTCCGTTTGATGTTGGCCCACTTGGAATGACCGCTCACTCGATTCTACCTCCTTGCTGAAAATATGACTTTCCCGGCAAATTTGTCCGCTTAAGTAGTTCAATTCAGCTCTTTATTTCTATGATAGATTCATAAATATCTTATTTATCATATCACAAATACCATAAATTGACAAGAGTATTGCCATTGATCGAAATCCCTGCGCATGTTTCCAGAAACCATTTTATTTTTTAAAAGCTGGTGGCATAATACGCTTATGTTCGGAGATACGGTGTAAGTGCTCAATAATAGCCTTTTTGTTCTCTGTAACAGGCTCGCCCCGCAAAAACGCATCAATATCGTCGTAGGAGACTCCCATTTCACTTTCATCGGTTTGTTCGTGAAAGAAACCGGCACTGGGAGCCTTTGTTAAAATTTGTTCCGGAACGCCAAGATAACGCCCCATGGCAAAAACCTCGCCTTTGGTGAGGTGAGAAATGGGTAGAATATCAACGCCGCCATCCCCGTATTTTGTAAAATAGCCAGTATATGATTCTGCCGCGTTATCGGTTCCTACAACCAAATAGCCAAGATGCCCGCCGACAGCATAGAGCGTCGTCATACGAAGACGCGCTCCGAGATTTCCTCGAACCATTTGCGTATCGCCACTTTGATAGCCCTTTTGAAGTAAAGCTTTGGTGATTTCATCGAAAAGTCCTTGACGGTATTGAGTCAGATCCACCTCAATGTATGGAAGTCTACTGGATTTTGCCGCTGCAATGGCATCTTCTCGATCTTGAGGTTTATTCCCAGCGGGCATAATGACACCCAAGCTGTTTTGAGGGCAAGCACGCATAATCAGGTGTGCCACAACAGAGGAATCGATTCCTCCAGACAATCCTAAAACAAACCCTTTTTGTCTGGATTTTTCTTTATAATCCTTTAACCAATTGACAATACGTCTAATTTTTTCTTCCATATTTTGTGTATTGTTTGTTTCCATGGAAAACACCTTCTTTTATCAATTTAAAGGAACAACTTCCAGATTTCCCCAGGCAAGCATTTTATCTTCCTTAATCATTAAAATTCCATCAACACCGTCAATGGCTTGAAGAAAGGCCAGTGCTCCCTTAAAATCATCACTGTTCTGGATACGGTTCCCCCCTGCAGTTGCTGCAGCATCAGCCAGAGAAGCAGATTTTGAAATAATTACTACGGCATCAGCTTGACCAAAGCTGAACGACGGCCCGACAGTGCCTGATGACGTGCAGATTCCATGTTTTCCCGGTGATAGTTTGATCCCAATCTTACCTGAAAAAATTGATGGACCTGCGAACACTTTTATGATACGTTCTTTTTGGGAATCTGAAACAATATCACCGCCGTTTTCTACAATAATTTCGCTGCCATAATTTCGTAAATATTGCCACGCAATCTCAGAAAAGGCTCCTGCTACGGCAGCCATAGGCCCTACATCACAACGATTTGCCGCTGACACCATATTCAAAGCCAATGGTGGAATTTCACCATTGAAAACCATCGGCCGTAACGATGTTTGAAATGAGGGAACTGCTTCAATAAGTTTTTCCAATTCTCGCCGTTTTTCATAAATAAACTGGAATAGATTTTCTCGCACTTCGTCTATGGAGATCCCATCGTTGGGAAGAAAGGATACGGATAGATCTGTGTCCTTTACCTGTATCTCAAAATGACTCAGTTCATTATCAATATCTTCTCGGTATTTTCTATCAATATACATAAGAAATTTAAAAACGCATTTCCATGGCTTTAGCTGGACAAGCTTTGATGCACATTCCGCAAGCGATACATTTACTGCTGTCAAAACCTATATTCCAATCATCATCGACGTAATGCAGAGCGGAAGTCGGGCAAAGACCTTCGCATTGGCCGCAGGAAATACAATAATCCTTTTTCCATTCAACTTTATTGGAAAGATCTTCTACTTGTACATTTGAACGTTTTAGAAACGCCATTCCATCCTGATATTTTTTTTCCTCTCCCCTAATTTCCATAATGAGATAACCGACTTTCCGTAGATCGATTTTGGCCTTTAAAATATTACAATATAGATCATATTCTTTAGAAAGGACTGATATAATAGGCTGTTCTACAACTTCAGGATCGAAATGACATATAATTTTTTTCTTGATATTCACGTTCAACCCTCCTTACTTGATTTCCAATGTTCTATTTTTCATGCCGGAATCAGCTGAGGGTAAAAGCTGTGCCGGTTGGGACAAAGTGAACCGCCCCTCCTGGATCCATTGCTTTAAAGTGGAGGCAACTCGTTTAGCCCCGGCATAACTCGATAAAGAACCGGTTCTGATTTCTTTCCCTTTGATTGTGACCTTTCCGCTGCGGAGGTCACGGTAATTGGTCACAGCGACGCAACCGGGACGATGTACTTGGTAACCACCACCGTAATCAATAATTTCCGCCTGAATATCCTTATCTTCAATGCAAGTGTATTCCAATATTTCCTCGTTCAAAATAGGAATTGGTACACCAACACCTACTGCAAGACTGACACCATAACCTGTGATACTCAGGCCGCGAATATATTCGGTGCTCATTTGCTTCATATCGCCGATCAGTGCCATAGTTCCTGCACCCCCGGTGGGAACGCCTTTTTCGTTCCGGTCCCCGCAAGGACTGTGCTGCGTGCCGTGGAAAGCAACATACCCGACCCCGCCCCCAAGGAAAATACGAGTGCCAATGCCGATGGTTTTATAGTAAGGATCATTCAATAGCGGACTGAGCTGTCCAGCAGAAGAATATGTAATATTTCCCATATTGGGCTTTAGGATACCCATATAAGAATAGATTGTTTTATCCGATAAATTAGTCGCTACATTATAATTTTGATAGCAGTTCCTCGGATTGAACATTGTAGCATAATTGAGATCATCAATGGTTAATGTTGTTGACAACTTTTTCTGAGGGTAGTCATCGGTGCCGTAACTTTGGGCTTCTAAGTGGACAGGTTTCCCGGCGATGAGATCCTCAATCACATGACCGCCGCCATAACGGAATTCCCCGGGATGAACACTGTTTCTCGGGTCATCTTCGGGAAGTTCTGTTGCGCCGATATAAGCGTCCACAGCGGCAATTCCTGAATAGGCAGGCACACCATTTAATGTGACTTTTGTCATACGCATTTTTGGATTTGGGTGACCGAAATTCAAAAATGCGCCGGAAGAACACATTGCCCCAAAGGTCCCTGTGGTCACAACGTCAACTTTTTTTGTTGCTTTCTTCAGTCCTTCTTCTTTAGCAATCCCTATAATTTCTTCTGCGGTAACCACTACAGCTTTGCCGTTTTTTATTTTTTCATTAATTTCTTCATAGGTTTTTTCAGACAATACTACTTCCCCCAAATCTTTTATTGTAATGATGGTCAATAGCTGCAAATTACAACTTTTCTAAAATAATTTTATGATCCAACAGTGCCATTTCTTTAATTTTGGCTTTTAAAATTTTTCGCTGACCGAAAATGCTTTCTAACATAATTTCTCCATCGGTGGGGATGATTCTATCCACTGCCTCCATCAGCAGTTCCGACTCTTCTGTATCATGGTTTAACAAATAAACATTGGCTTCACACATTATGGTTTCCTCCATATTTTTTTATGAAATCAACTATTTTATCGATTTGATGTGGCAAAGGTTCGTTTACCGCCCCAACAATTTCAATATTGCTGCGGTTCACCGGCAATAATACCTTTATGGCTTCAGCGGAACCGACAGCTTCAGCAATTTTAGGCGTTACTTCACCGAACATGCTGTTGGCAACCAAAATGGAAACAGCTCCAGTGATGATATCTACTTTTTTACTCGTTTGAACAATGGCATTTTCTCCGGTAGCTCCTTCGTTGGCGCCTGCCTTCAGCATTGCCGCTGTGGCCAGTGAATTCGTTCCCAATGCAATAATTTCTGTCTCTTCTGACAAAGCGCGGCGCAATTTTTCCGTAATATGTCGACCAATTCCGCCGCCTTGGCCATCGATAACTGCTATTCTCATAACAATCCCCGTTTCCTCTCACATTACTAGCATTCACTAATATAAAGAATCAGTCATAGAATGTCAATTATATACTCCATAAATTCCAAAATTCGGGAACAATCTTGCTGATTCTTACGTTATCATCATTGAAATCACGAGGCAATATTCTACTCGGATCGCACTTTTTCGCAAAAATTCATCTCTCAAAAAGCAAAATTCGACCATAATTCGACATGTTAAAACTATCAATGATGCGATAATATTTTATCATAACGTCACAAAATTAACAAGGTTCCCCTGTTCAAAACAAAACTGTTATGATATAATAAATTAATACGTCTGAACATATTTTGATTTTTATATAACGGAGGTAAACATGGCAGGAAAAAAACACGCCGGTCAAAAGAAAAAGAAAAAAAGAACCGGTCGTAGAATTGCTCTCATTGTTATTCTCGTATTCTTGTTGCTTTTCTTAGCCGCCGGCGCTGTTGGTGCCTATCTTGTGGTAAGCAACTATAATGATTTGCCTGAATGGAGTGAAATTGAGCAAGATGGAAAAAGCTATATTTATGATCGTGACGGCAATTTTTTAGTGGAAATCCACGGTACGGAGAATCGCGAAATTGTAGACTATGATCAATTTCCGCAGTATCTCATTGATGCCGTTGTCTCAACAGAGGACACGCGATTTTATGATCATTCCGGAATTGACTTTATCCGCATTGTTGGTGCAGCGATCGCAGACTTGCGTTCCGGCAGCGCGTCCCAAGGTGGTTCCACCATTACCATGCAGTTGGCCAGAAACGCAATTTTGAACACTCAGGAAAAGAAGTTTGACCGGAAAATCAAAGAAGCATTGATTGCCTTGCAAATTGAACGGAAATACAGTAAAGATGAAATTATGGGATTTTATTTGAATGAAGTATTTCTGGGACAAAATATTTATGGTGTAGAAGCCGCAGCACAACATTATTTCAACAAAACGGTATCGGATTTGACTTTGAGTGAATGCGCATTATTGGTAGGCATGCTTCCCTCTCCCAATGCCTATTCTCCAACAAATGATATGGATAAAGCGATAGAAGTACGGAACAAAGTGCTCGACAATATGTTGGAACAGGATATGATTGATGAGGCAACGGCAGAAGCGGCAAAAGCTGAAGATATCGTTCTCGATGTGCAGGAAAGCCAAGATAGTATTGAAGGATTTTCTTACTTTATTGATTATGGTATTTCTGAAGCCACGGAAATCCTCGATGATTTGGGGTATGCAAAATCAAAAGTATATACAGGCGGATTTCAGATTTATTTAACCCAGGACAGCACAACCCAAAATGCCACTGATGAGACTTATGCCAATAGCAACCTATTCCCGGCAGGTGTTGGTGAAGATTTATTACAAAGTGCGGCAGTTTTCATTGATCCGCAAACTGGTGAGATTTTAGCGATGTCCGGAGGACGGGAATATGATACGCGTTTTGGCCTTAATCGAGCCACGGATATGCTACGTCAACCAGGTTCTATTATCAAACCGATTGTCGCTTACGGTCCCGCTTTGGAAGAGGGATACTCGCCGAATTATCGAATCAACGATGCACCATTCACCTCAGGTGGTTATCGCCCGAAAAATTATGACGGAAGATATCGTGGAATGATTACTATGACCACGGCATTGAAATATTCTGTTAATACTACGGCTGTCAGAATGCTGAATGAGATCGGTGTGGAAACCGGCTGGGAATTTGGCGTTAATTGCGGTCTTCCTTTGTTGGAAAGCGATAAAGGTTTAGCGTTGGCATTGGGAGGTATCACAGAAGGTGTAACGCCGCTTAATATGGCTACTGCATATTGCTGCTTTGCCAACGGAGGTTATTATATTGAACCCACTTCAATCTCTAAAATTTGTGATAAAGATGGGAATGTAATTTACGAACACATTCCCGAAAAAGAACAGGTGATGAGTGAGTCTACCGCATATTCCATGAATACAATGCTGAAAGAAGTCATTCGGAGTGGTACCGGTACGAGAGCAAATATTGGCCGTCCTGCGGCTGGTAAAACCGGCACAACCCAATTACCAGAAGAATTCGGAAATCGTACCGGGAATAAGGACTCTTGGTGGGCAGGTTACACCCCTGATATCGTTGGCGTAGTTTGGATGGGTTTTGACAGGAACTATAGTGACAACGGTACGCCGCAGTATATGGTGAATGTATTTGGCGGTCAATATCCCGCGACGGTTTGGAAACAAATTGTGCAAGTAGCCTTAGAGGATGTCCCAGAAAGCGACTGGGAAAGACCGGAAAATTATAGTTATGGTACAATTGACACTTCCAGCGGAGGCAGCGAATCGGAACGCGATACCAGTGATGATGAACAAGAAGAAGAAAATAACGAAGATGATACCACTTCAGATCCTATCGTAACGCCGGATCCTGATGAGCCAACAACAGAACCGACGCCAGATCCTGAGCCAACTCCAGAACCCGAACCGGAACCCGAGCCAGAACCGGAACCTGAGCCGCCGGATCCCGAGGATCCAACAACAGAACCAGAGCCGACGCCAATGCCGGAAGTACAGTCTTCTGATTCTGAGGAATCCCTATCATCATTCAGCGACGATGCAAATTTGAGTGACGCGGCATTTTGGGAAGAGTTATGGCAAAATTATTTGAATGAGTTGAGCCAACTAAATAATTTGAGTTACTCGTTGATTGATCAAATCGCATCATGAATTGATAATAAGAGGCCATCTTTTACATGGCCTCTTATTTTTTGTTTATAAAGTGTGGTAAAGACAATCAAAAAAATAAATAAAACTCTTGACTTATACCTAACTTTAAAGTGTATAATGAAAATAGTTAATACGATTCAGTGATAGAAGTTAGGAGTAAAAAATGGAAAAATCAAAAGTATATTTTACAGATTTCCGTACCATTGCTTTTGGTGACGGACTCCCTACGAAATTAAAAAAACTTATAAAAGCAGCTGGAATTGAACAAATTGATATGGACGGAAAATTTGTAGCTATCAAACTTCATTTTGGGGAACTTGGCAATATCAGCTATTTGCGGCCCAATTATGCAAAAGCCGTTGCGGACGTTGTAAAAGAATTGGGAGGAAAACCCTTTTTGACCGATTGCAACACCCTTTATCCAGGAAGTCGTAAAAACGCATTGGAACACTTGGAATGCGCTTGGGAAAATGGATTTACCCCCCTATCCGTGGGATGTCCTATTCTTATCGGTGACGGTTTAAAAGGTACCGATGATATTGAGGTAACTGTTGTTGGTGGAGAATATGTTGAAAAAGCAAAGATCGGCCGCGCTATTATGGATGCCGATGTCTTTATCAGTTTAACGCATTTCAAAGGCCATGAAATGACGGGTTTTGGCGGCGCCATCAAAAATATCGGTATGGGATGCGGCTCCCGCGCAGGGAAAAAAGAACAGCACAGCGATGGAAAACCCCATATTGAAACTGATCTTTGCCGTGGCTGCCGTAAATGCCAAAAAGAATGTGCCAACGGTGGACTAATTTTTGATAAAGAAACAAAAAAAATGTCCGTTGATGAAAGTAATTGCGTGGGTTGCGGTCGCTGTCTTGGGGCTTGCAACTATGATGCCATCCTATTTGAAAACAATGCTGCTGTGGCTGAATTGAATTATCGCATGGCAGAATATACCAAAGCTGTAGTGGATGGACGTCCACAGTTTCACATTTCACTAGTTGTCGATGTGTCTCCGAACTGTGATTGCCATGGAGAGAACGATGCGCCAATTCTTCCTAATTTAGGCATGTTTGCTTCCTTTGATCCATTGGCTTTAGATCAAGCTTGTGTTGATGCTTGTTTGGCCGCATCGCCCCTCCCCAACTGCCAATTGGCCGATAATATGGCGAAGGATGATTTTGTAGATCACCACGATCATTTTACTAATTCTCGTCCAGAGTCGGAGTGGCGTTCGTGTTTGGAACATGCAGAAAAAATTGGTCTCGGTTCCAGAGAATATGAATTGGTTACCATAAAACAAAAGTAAAAAATGATATCTATAAAAAGCACCTTCTTTATTTACAGGTTACCAAGTCCTGTAATACAAGAAGGTGCTTTTTTGTATGTGGGTAACATATTGTAAATCAAAATTCCTGTTTGAGACTGCGGGTAAATAAGCTATCAATGGTTTGACGCGGTTCTGCATTTTCATATAATGTTGCATAAACCGCATTACAAATCGGAAGGTCTACTTGAAAATTTTTACCCAAATGGATCAGAGCTTTTACCGTATAATACCCTTCCGCTAATTTAGTATACTCTTCACCTTTGATAAATACCTCACCAAAACGACGATTGTTGCTGAATTGGGAGAAAACTGTCGCTTCGTAATCTCCCAAATGGCAAAGGCCGTAAGCGGACAATTCATTGCCACCCATTGCTTTGATCAACCTTGCAATTTCACGGGTACCTCGAGACATCAATGCGCCTTTTAAAGAGGTAAGGCCGAGCCCGTCTAACATGCCTGCAGCAATGCCAATAACATTTTTGGCGGCGCCACCGATTTCATTTCCAATTAAATCTGATCCAAAATAAAAGCGAATCAAATCACCAGAAAAAGCTTCTACAAGTCGGTGTTTGGTAACATCATCATTACTATCGATCACCATACAATTTGGGATACCGCGTGTGAACTCTTGGACATGACCGGGGCCAAGCCAAACTGCCACATGATTGGAAGGATCGGTAGTTTCCTCCACGACCTCGGAAAGACGCATACCTGTGCTAATTTCAATTCCTTTCATACACAAAACAAAAATTTTATTGGAAAGATGAAATGGTTTCAATTCTTCCATTAAACTGCGCAGTCCCTGAGAATTGATGGAGACTACAATGGTTTCATTTGCTATTGCTTTTGCAAGATCCGTCTCCAGGGAAATCTCCCGGGGCAACGTTACCATGCCATTGGTTCTTGTCCTTTGGAATTCCTGCATATGATCGGAGGAAGGACGACCATATAACGTAACATCATGGCCTATTCGTTGGAGATACCAAGCAATAAAGGAGCCCCAACGCCCACAGCCAATGACAGTAATTTTCATAGATGACCCTCTCTTATTTTAGAATTAAAATTCTCTCAAAACAAGATCAGTTTCGCCGGGATGGGAAGTTTCCATACGGATTACTTTGGGGTGGTTTTGATATTCTTCACGCACCATATCGCGTATTTCTGTCCCTTGGTGATATCCGTGAATCACACGGATGCGATACGATTTAGAACGCCGCAGCTGGCTGTCAATAGCAACTTTCGCTTGATAGAGATTCATGCCATGAACATCCAATCGTTGAATTCCTGCATTCATCAACTTCCCCTCCCCGACTTCAGATTTTATTTGCCTTGAGACAATTGTTTTGTATCAAGATAATACAGTATCATACAGCGCTATCATCCACATTTGCTGTAACCGCAGGTATGACAGAGCACACAGCCACCTTCGTGTTCCAATGGGCTACCGCATTCCGGACATTTTGCCGGTTTGGCATTTTCATTTTTATGGGAATCTTCAATTTCTTGGGCAATATGATCCAGATTGATTCCGTTTTTATCGGTATTTCTCGGCGCAATTTTCAAAACTCTCTCTAAGGTTTTGGCAATAGCGTCGGGACATGACAATGCACGGACCTGATCCCCTTTGGCTCTTCGTGCCAAAGTAGAAGGACAGCGGATTCCTTTCAACTGCTCCACAACGGAAGCCGGATCAATCCCGGAACGCATTGCCAACGACACAAGACGACTGGTGGCTTCTGTCTGTGATGGACATCCGCCGCCTTTCCCCAAATTAGTGAATACTTCGCAAATGCCGCGATCATCATAATTCACTGTAATATAGAGATTTCCACAGCCGGCAATGGCTTTTTCCGTCATCCCTTGAGTAATACCGGGACGTTGGCGGGGTGCAATCTGATGAATCCCTTCTTCTTTCTCCTCTCCTTTATGCTCACTACCAATGTTGAGAACTTGTTCATCTCGTGATCCGTCACGGTATACGGTCAATCCTTTGCATCCCAAGTCGTACGCTAATAAATAAGATCTTGCGATATCCTCCTGGGAGGCTTCATTGGGAAAATTGATGGTTTTGCTGACAGCGTTGTCGGTATATTTTTGGAATGCAGCTTGAATACGAATATGCCATTCGGGGGAGATATCTCGACTGGTGACAAAAATACGCTTCACATCATCGGGGATTTCATCGATCTTGGCAATGCTTCCCTGTTCAATTACTTTTTGCATGACTTCTTCGCTATAAAAGCCGCGCTCCATGGCAATTTCTTTGAAATAAGGATGGATCTCCATGAGTTTGTCCCCATCCATACAAAGTTTATAATAAGCAATACCGAACAGCGGTTCAATGCCAGAACTGCATCCAGCAATCATGCTGATGGTGCCGGTGGGAGCAATGGTCGTTGTCGTTGCGTTGCGCAGAGCCTTTCCCTCCTGCTGCCAGAGGCTCCCATCATAGGCAGGGAAAGTTCCTTTTCGTTCGGCAAGCAAGATGCTTTCTTCTTTGGAGATACGGTCCATAAAGCTCATGATTTCTTCGGCTGTTTCTACTGCTTCTTCAGAATTATAGGGAATTCCCATACGGCAAAGCACATCGGCAAAACCCATAATGCCGAGACCGATTTTTCGTGTCTTTTTCGTCATTTCGTCAATTTCCGGAATGGGGTATTGATTCATATCAATCACGTTATCAAGGAAACGAACGCTTAGACGAATCGTATCTTCAAACTTTTTCCAATGGATCCCTCCTACCGCCTCATCATACATATGGAGCAGATTGATAGAACCGAGATTACAGCTTTCAAAGGGAAGCAATGGCTGCTCACCGCAGGGATTGGTACTTT
>CAJFVQ010000070.1 GCA_904420535.1 Candidatus Cryptoclostridium obscurum | reverse complement strand
TGCACCTTTACCCTGGCTGTTGATCGGTCTTTTAAAAGCGCCAACGGGGAACGGGAAACGGATTTTATTCCCGTGGTGGCGTGGCGCCAATTGGGTGAAACCTGCGGTCGTTACCTTGCAAAGGGAAAATTGGCCGCGGTAGACGGTCGGCTTCAGATAAGAACGTACCAGGCCCAAGACGGATCGAAGCGGACAGCGGCGGAAGTTGTTGCGGAAAATGTACGGTTTTTATCGCCGAAAGATGGCAATTCCGGCTCTTACAGCAACAGCGGGTATACTCCCGATGTTCCCGAGGTGGAAATGATGCCTCCTGACGACATCCCATTTTAAGAAAGGAGAATTTCCATGGCTGAAAGAATGTCTCGTCCTCGCGGCGGTCGCAGAGTGAGAAGAAAAGTCTGTGCCTTTTGCGTGGATAAAGTAGATTATATTGATTATAAAGACGTGAATCGCTTAAAAAAATATGTAAGCGAACGGGGTAAGATTTTGCCCAGAAGAATTTCCGGCAACTGTGCAAAGCATCAAAGAGCTTTGACTCTCGCCATTAAGAGAGCACGGCAGATTGCTTTGTTGCCCTATACTACAGAGTAATACATTCCAAGCCCCGATGTGATATCGGGGCTTGTCTGTCATATTGGAGGAGCTTATGGGCCAGACGAAGGGACTCTCATCAAGGGTATTGACTGATTGCGGCATTGTTGTTGCGTTATCGGTGGTTCTTGTTCTGATCTCTTTTTACATCCCGGTTTTGGGCACCCTGGCGACAATGATTTGGGCAGTTCCAGTCATGGCGTTGGTGTTGCGCCGTGGGATATTCCCTGCAATTCTTTCCGTGCTTGTATCTGCTGTTGTTTCTATTCTTTTTGCTGGTGTGGTTGGCGGGATTCTATCCGCAGCCTGGATTGGCTTTTTCGGATTGATTTATGGTGTCTGTTTCCGTAAAAAGATCTCACCATTATCTACCTTGGCGGCAGGAACAATCGCCGCGGGGATCATTATGGTAATTACTTTGGCCATCGGCGCAATTTTAGGTGTTTTTTCCTTTGATGGGCTGACGGCCACTTTGAGAGAGTCGGTTCAACAAACACTGTCGATGTATGAATCTGCCGGTATTTTGGATCAGCTTTTGCCTCAGGGAATGACTGCTGCGGAATACGGTGATGAAATACTGTCCATCATGATGACGTTGCTGCCTGCCGTTTTTATTCTTTACGGCATGGCCTCTGCCGCATTGAATTACCTTTTCGCGGCTTTGATCTTAAAGCGACTGAATTTTGATATTACACCATTACCGCCATTTCGTGAATGGCATTTTCCCTGGTGGATTATGTGGGCCATTGTTGTGGCGTTGGTAGCGTATCTTATGGGGACTCAGTGGGACGGTGGATATTACCATCAAATCGCTTTGAATATTATTTATTTGTATCTTCCTATTTTTTTGGTTTCAGGTGTTTCCATGGTGGCTTGGACACTTTACACTTGTCGCGCCAAAACCGCTACGAAAGTGATGGTATGGCTCGCCGTGATCTTGCTCATACGGTTTTCTTTGCCGTTATTGCTGATCCTCGGAGCTCTTGACCCACTGCTGGATTACAGGAAAATCTGGAATCGAAATCCCAATAAAAAATCGTAATGAAATATGTAACGGAGGTGTAAAATATGAAGGTAATTTTGTTGAAAGACGTGGAAGGCCATGGCAAAAAAGGCGAAGTTGTCAATGCTGCCGACGGCTATGCACGCAATTTCCTTTTACCGAAGAAAATGGCAATTCCCGCTGATGAAACAAATATGAAAAACTGGAAGCGCAACAAAGCAAAGGAAGAAGCCAAAGCCGCCGATGAATTGGCGCGCGCCCAGGAATTGGCAAAACAGATGAAGGATAAAACCTTTGTGATTAAAGCAAAAACAGGGGAAGGAGACCGTCTGTTCGGCTCTATCACTAACAAAGATATTGCCGATGCCATTGCCGAAGCAGAAGGTGTAAAGATCGATAAAAAACACATTGAGCTGGACGGCAATATCAAGGCTTTGGGACAATATACCATCAAAGTGAAACTCCACACCAAAGTGAAAACAGAAGTCATCGTGAAAGTGGAGTCGCTTTAAGAAAGGGAACCTATGACTTACACTACGGAAACGGATCGTCTGGTGGCGGATCGACTCAATGGGCTGGAGAGCCTTCTCAATGATGTTTTTGGTGCCGACCAAATCATTATTCGCGGTACCAAACTGGAAATTCTCGATCTTATGAGTTCATCTCGCCCGGAAGATCGTATTTTGGCTTTTGAGAAAATTGTTTTTTATGATTCCGGCTATAATGGCAGCGACGGCACTCCCATGGAGCGCATCGATAAGCTCTTGAACGAAGTGGCGGAAATCGTTGCCAAAAAAAGTATGGAAGACCAACTGGAAAAGATCATTGCCGAGAAAATGCAGGAAAAGCAGGAAGATTATTATCGGGAAATAAAACTCCAGGTATTAAAGGAGCAAAGCGGTCCGGAAAATGCTAATACTTTACGAAAATTTGCGGAATTGGAATGTATGGAGCATAAAACGCTTTCTCGTTCCGCCATGGATTTATTGCGTCCCGCCTCTCTCGACGAAATTGTGGGACAGGATAAAGCGGTTAACGCCCTTTTGGGAAAGTTGGCGTCACCTTATCCGCAGCATGTCATCGTTTACGGACCGCCCGGTGTCGGCAAAACTTCCGCTGCTCGTTTGGCATTGGAGGCTGCAAAGGCGTTGGAAACATCTCCTTTCGGTGATGATGCACCCTTTATTGAAATTGATGGGTCTACTTTGCGATGGGATCCCAGGGAAACGACAAATCCTCTTTTGGGGTCGGTTCATGATCCGATCTATCAAGGAGCCCGCAGAGATTTGGCAGAAACGGGCATTCCCGAACCTAAACCGGGTCTTGTAACCAATGCCAGCGGTGGCGTTCTTTTCATTGATGAAATTGGTGAGATGGATCCCATGCTCATGAGTAAGCTGCTGAAAGTGCTGGAAGATAAGCGGGTGGAATTTGAATCCTCCTATTATGATCCCAACGATGATCAGGTGCCTCAGTATATTAAAAAAATCTTCGATCAGGGACTTCCTGCAGACTTTATTTTGATCGCCGCCACCACCAGAGAACCGGAGGAGTTAAATTCCGCTCTTCGTTCTCGCTGCGGTGAAGTATATTTTGAGCCTTTGAGCCCTCAGGATATCATTGGTATTTTGATGAACGCTGCGGAAAAACTTAAAATCAAGTTGGATCAAGATGCGGCGGAACTGATTGCCGACTATACGGTAGACGGCAGAAAAGCTGTGAATATCCTGTCCGACGCTTATGGTCTTTTGATGTATGAGCAGAGGGATCGCAAGACGAAACGCCTTGTGATTAAAAAGAAAAAAATAGAAGAAGTTCTGCAAAATGCCAGAATGTCACCGTATCATCGGGAGAAGGCCCATAGCGGTACAGAAGTCGGTAAAGTATTTGGTCTTGGCGTTTACGGCTTTCTCGGTTCTGTATTGGAAATTGAGGCCGTAGCTTTTCCCGCTGCGGAAGAGGGAAAAGGTTTTGTGCGTTTTAATGATACTGCCGGTTCCATGGCGAAGGATTCGGTGTTTAACGCTTCCTCGGTATTCCGGTTGCTCGGTGAAGCTGATTTGAACCAGTATGATGCCCATGTCAATGTGGTGGGTGGCGGCAATATCGACGGCCCTTCGGCAGGTCTTGCTATTTTTGTAGCATTGTACAGCGCTATCAAAGCCTTGCCGATTCCTCAAAATATTGCCATTACGGGAGAACTTTCCATCCGGGGCAATGTTCGTCCCGTTGGTGGCATTACCGAAAAGATTTACGGCGCCAAACAGGCCGGCGTGAAAAAGGTGATTTTGCCCAGAGACAACCTCGGCGATGTGCCCCAAGGTTTGAAGGGGATTAAAATTGAGCCTGTGGACAATGTAGAGCAGGCCCTTAATATCATTTTTAAAGCCCATTAAAACGATGAAAATAAAAAGAGATTCGGGATTCCGAATCTCTTTTTTATATATCATGTGATGAGATAAGATCTACAGTTTTAAGTCAATACCGCTGGTTTTCTGAGTCATGATTTTTTCCACCAGGCTGACGATCTGGGCGCCTGCTTCCACCGGAGGAATGCCTCCTTTGTGGATATTGGAAATCATGGTCCGTTGGGCTTCTACGGTTCCCTGCACCGGATGATAGGTAAGATAGGCGCTCATACTTTCCGCAGTACCCAATCCCGGACGTTCTCCGATAAATAGAAGAATCATTTCGGGCCTGAGGATCTCGCCAATACAGTTTACCACGCCTACCCGAGCATTTTTTACAAAGATATCTTTGCCTAGCTGATATCCTTTTGCTTGTAACCCTTGTTTACAAACAGTAAAAACGTCGCGAATATTGGCGTCAATGGCCTTGGCGCTCAGGCCATCGCCAACGACGATTTGAACCTGGGCGCCGGCAGGAGCTTCGGCTTTCATTTTCGCAATGCTGTCATCGGATAAGATCCTTCCCAAATCTGGACGTGTCAAAAATTCGTCTTTGTCCGCCACTTTTGATTCCAAACAGAGAAAACCCATCTCCTGTAAAATTGCATCGTCAACATAACTTAAAACAGCATCTTGCGCTACGCCGTGGTCGGCACGGAATTTCAGCATGGTTTCCGTTAATGGGCGTGTTCCTGCCCGCCATACGCCGATCCTTGCCGATGTGGATTTCATCATATCTTCGTAAGCTGCCCGATTCTCAGGGTTTGGTACTCGGAGGGTTGGCGCCTTTGCAGTAATATCGGGAATTTCTCCGCTGTTTCCATGAACGGTTGGAGCAGAGGTTTGGGGAGTGCCGGGTGTTTTTTGTTGTAACTGCGCCATCACTGATTGGACAATGCTTTGAATATCCTGGTTATTCATATCCATCCCTCCTTACATCAACGCCGAGCCATCGCCAGCGCGTTTGGTAAGACCACCGTTTTCCATAAAACCGTGCTGTTCCATCCATGCTTCAAATTCCGCCAAGGGGCGTGTTTTGGAGATGCTTCTCAGGGAAGCGATGTCGTGGAAGCTGGTGGTTTGGTAATTCAGCATAATATCATCCCCCATGGGAACGCCCATGAAGTAATTGCAACCTGCGGTTGTTAAAAGTACTGCCAAATCCTCCAAATCGTTTTGGTCGGCTTTCATATGGTTGGTGTAACAGACATCTACCCCCATGGGAACACCGGTAAGTTTCCCCATAAAATGGTCTTCTAAGCCGGCTCTTGTCACTTGTTTGCTGTCGTAAAGGTATTCGGGACCGATAAATCCTACCACGGTATTGACAAGGAAGGGATGAAACCGTTTGGCAAATCCGTAGCAACGGGCTTCCAGGGTTACCTGATCGGCGCCGCCATGGGCTTCGGAGGATAATTCCGACCCTTGTCCTGTTTCAAAGTACATCACGTTTGGACCTTCAGCAGCGTTGTATTTCAATCCTAATGATCTGGCATCGCCAATGAGTTTTCCGTCAATGCCAAAGGCGGTATTGGCAGCCTCGGTTCCGGCGATGCTCTGGAAGATCAACCCGGTTCTGGCGCCGTTCTCAATGGCTTCCATTTGGGTAGTAACGTGAGAAAGGACGCAGATCTGGGTGGGAATCTCCCATTTGTTGATAAATTCATCTACAGCGTCGAGTAATTTTTTTGTGCCTACAGGGTTGTCCTCTACCGGGTTGATCCCGATGACAGCGTCGCCGATGCCATAGGTAATGCCTTCGCGGATCACAGCTAAAATTCCGTCGGTGTCGTCGGTGGGGTGATTGGGCTGGAGCCGCACTGCTAGACGGCCTTCTTCACCAATGGTGGTACGGCAGTGTGCGGTAACTCTTAATTTTTGTGCCGCCAGGATCAGATCCATATTGGACATGAGCTTTGCCACGGCTGCCACCATTTCGCTGGTAAGTCCGCGGCTGATACGGTGAATATCACTACCTGTGGTATCAAGATCGAGAATATATTCCCGCAGCGCTTCCACGGTCCAGTTCTTTATTTCATTATAGATTGTCAGGTTTAAGTCATCTTGGATGATGCGGGTCACTTCGTCGTTTTCGTAGGGAATTACGGGATTGTTGCGCAGATCTTCTAACGTCAGTTGGCTTAATACTGTTTTGGCGGCAACACGCTCCGCTACGCTTTGGGCAGCAACTTCCGCTAAAATATCGCCGGACTTCTCTTCATTGGCCTTGGCCAATACATCTTTTACGTCGCGGAACTGATAAAAGCTGCCAAACAATTTTGTACTTAGTATCATCTCTCCACCTCTTTTTCTCACCGCAATTGTAACCGCGGCACTTTATAGGAACGAAAGGATGCGCTATTTACCCCATTTCGTTTTCTTTGGTGATTCATTTGATAATAATTCTAGATTTTCTTTGGGATTCCTGCATGGAATTGGATTTTTTTAGGAATGTGGAAAATTTTTATCTATTTTGCATCGGAAAATCTTGACATCTACTGGGATTTTTTCTACAATGCTGTCAAGTGTGGAAACGAAATGGGGCATGAATTTATGAAAAAATTAATATGTATTATGGTATTGGTTTGCAGTTGTTGTTTCGCTGGATGCAGTGGCAGTGTAAGTTCTATCGGCGAAGACTTTTGCGATGCTTTGTTTGGTGGAAAATACGAAGAAGCTGCATCCATGATGTCCGGCGCGATGCGGAGCGATATGGGTGAGGACGAAGCCGCCTCTCTTTTGAAATCTGTGGAGGAACAGTGCGGCACTTATGAATCCGCCCGCTATGTTGCATCGGAAACTGCAAATGATTATACATTTGTCACTGTGGAACTCCAATGCGCCGAAGGCAAATTGCAAGCAGTCGTTTGCCTTGATGACGACCGCGTTGCTGGGATGCAGCTGTATTCCGATTCTGGGGAAACATTGGAGGAATCGGATGCTACGGCGGATTCTGCCACTGCTGCGGCCTTTGTCAATGCATTGTTTGCCGAGGACTATGAAACTGCCGGATCCATGATGAGTGATGAACTTGCCTTGACCATGGATCAAGAGGCCTGCGCCGCTTTGGTGGAAGAAGCCGGTGCTGCTTACGGTTCTTTTAGTGAGGTAGGGGCGATTTCTGTTGATGGAAATATCGCTTATATCAATGTGGTTTTTGAAAATAAATCGGTGATCTTTTCCGCCAATTTTGACGCGGAAGGAAACATTGACGGCTTTTCTTCTTTAGGAGAAGGCTGATGAGATCGCCTTTGATATGCTTTAAATAGTTTCAAGTTTCATTTCTCTAGAGTCCCCGGAATGGTTCATTCCGGGGATTTACTATAATTTTTTCTTTTTTTTACGGATAGCTGTTGCATTTGCATGGGAAAAGAGTATATAATATTAATGTTTACTATTTGTTTACAAACATTGGATTCGGCAGGTAGTTTATGATATCACTTGTTTTGGAGGGCGGCGGCTTTCGAGGGATTTATTCTGCCGGTGTGCTGGATGCCCTGCTTGATTTGAATTTGATTTTTCCTTACATGATTGGCGTTTCAGCAGGAATATCCAATGGGTATTCTTATGCTTCAGGACAAAAAGGACGCAATTGGCTCATTGCCGAGCATTATTATAACGATAAGCGTTATTGCAGTTATCGCAATTTGCTCACCAATCGTTCCATGTTTGGCTTAGATTTCATGTTTTCTCGGGTGCCCAATGAATTGCTTCCTTATGATTACAACGCTTTGGCCCGTTATCCTGGGCGGATTCTTGCCGGAGCAACCCATGCGGTTACCGGAAAACCCGTTTATTTCGATAAAAGGATTAACGATAAGGACAATACGATTTTAAGGGCATCCTGTTCCATTCCGTTTTTATTCCCCGCTGTAAAGATTGATGGGGAAAAGTACTATGACGGCGGGGTGGCAGATCCCATTCCTGTCAATCGTGCCATTGCCGATGGTTGCAAAAAGCATTTGATTGTGTTAACTCAACCTTTGGGATATCGAAAGCAACCCTCAAAAACGAATCTCAGGGGGGCAAAACTCATACGTCATCGCTATCCCGGTTTGGCCAAAGCTATGATTCATCGCCATGAAATTTATAACCGTCAGCTGGATCAGTGTGCGGCGTTAGAGGCTCAAGGAGATGCCGTTGTTCTTCGTCCGTCTGTGGACAATATTGTTCCCCGTTTTGAGCGGGACATTCCAAAATTGAGAAAGCTTTTTGAAAACGGATATGAAGATGTGATGGTGCGGAAAACAGAGATCATCGCTTTACTTTCTCAAGAACCGATGGGTTAAAGGCGATATTGGGGAACTTGAAAGTTTTTGTTTTCAAGTTACGCAGACTATGTCAACGATGAGAGTTCCCCTTAATAGAAAAATATAGAAAAAGTTTAACATTTAATAATTTTTATTTTTGTGGAAGGAACTTCGGTCCTTTCGCATACGTATAGATACTATGACTAATTTATGAAAGAGGTTCTTACATGAAAAAAACGTTACTTGCTTGCGGTCTGGTATTGCTGATGTTGTTTTGCTCCTTTGGTGTTATGGCCGCAGACACCGATTCCGAAACTCGTTACGTAGTTACTTTCAAGGATGGACAAATTCCTTCGTCTTCTCAATCCCGTCTCAGCGCCGAGGGTGAGCTGGATGAAGCCCTTCGCAGCGACGGAGAGGAGTCTTGGTTGGTGGTGGATAAGGAAACTGCCGATGCTTTGGCCAATGACCCCAATGTGGAATCTATTGAGGAAACAGGAGTCTCTTACTTATCTTATACCCCCAATGATACATATTTCGGTCGTCAGTATGCTCTTTCCATGTTGAATGCCAGTACGGCTTGGGATTATGGCTATATGGGAAGTTCTGATTTGAATGTTGTTGTCATCGACTCCGGGTTCGATTTTAATCATGAAGATAAAGGGCTGGTAAAGAAAGGTACCGATTATTTGACCGGCAATCAGACAATTGATTTATCTCATGGTACTTTTTGTGCCGGTATTATCGGCGCCGGGTTGAATAATGGTATAGGAATGTCCGGTGTATTACAATACGGCAATGTTTATATGATCCGCTGTTTCTATTATGATGCGCAAGAAAACGGAACGGTTTCCGACAACTACACGATTTCCCGTGCCATTCGTGCTGCAGTGGATAGTTATGACGCCGATGTGATCAGCATGAGTTTTGGTTCCAAAGCTGATGATTCTGTTTTAAGAGAGGCGATTAACTATGCCCGGAGCAAAGGGGTAATTCTGGTAGCTGCTTCAGGGAATCAAGGGACAGCGGGATCACCTTTGGAATATCCCGCCGCTTATAATGGCGTGATTGGTGTTGGCTCTGTGGACGAAGATTATGGTATTTCCTATTTTTCAACGAGAAATTCTTCCGTTGACGTGGTCGCTCCCGGCGGCAGTGTTTTTTCTTTGATGACCAATAATCGCTATGGTACTGGAAGCGGTACTTCATACGCTACTCCCTATGTAGCGGCACTGGCCGGCATGGCTTTGTCCTATGATTCCAATTTATCCGCTTCAGAATTTGAACAGTTTTTGAAGAAAACCAGTACGGATTTGGGGACAACAGGCTATGACTATACCTATGGCTCTGGATTGATCAATTATGAAGCCTTTATGAGCGATCTTACCAGCGGTTCCTTCTGCGATGTACCCAGTGACTGCTGGTATGAATCGGCAGTGTATGAAATGTCCGAGGCCAAAATTGTCGAGGGCCGTTCCCGATATATCTTTGATCCGGAAAATACCACGACTCGGGCAGAATTTGTGACAATGTTGGCACGTCTCAGCGGAGACAATATTGACCAGTATAACGGGACGTCTCATTTTACCGATGTTTCCTCCGGCAGTTGGTTTAATAAATATATCAACTGGGCCTACGAAGAGGGGATTGTGATGGGAATTACAGAGAATACTTTTGCTCCTGACGCAAAGATTAACCGTGCTCAAATGTCTACGATGATGGCCCGCTATTTGGATGTGAAAGGTATTGATCTCACCGTTACCGATCCTGACATAACTTTTGGTGACCAAAGTTCTATTCCAGATTGGGCCATGGAGTCTGTGATGGAAATGGCTCAGGCCGGGATGCTGAAAGGTTTTGATGATGGCACTTTTGGCCCTGAACGCAATGCCAGACGGTGTGAAGCTGTAACAATTCTCAGCCGTTTGACGGAGGTTTCCGGCAGTTAACTTTAATGGATAGGGTTTAGAAATGATAGGGCTTCTTTCTTGGAAATTCACCAGGGAGGAAGCCCTCTTTGAATCAAAAGAGCTTGAGGAAAGAAATATGGGGAAAAAGAAGAATTCCAATGAGGAACAAAAACGTCGAATTGCTGCCTATCAAGACCTTTGTGCTGATATGGAATCCCGAGGCTGGATGAAAATTGACGGTACAATTTCTGTTGAAAAAGCCACTGCCATGGCTTTTGTGACGGCAGGACCTTTTGCTCTTTTGTTTCTCATTCTCTATTTTTGGATTTGGCAGTGGTCTTCCTTCACTTTGGTGGAAGGATCCCTGTTGCTTCTTTTGTTTCTGATCTCCATCCCAGTTCACGAAGGGATTCATGGATTAACCTGGGGATGTTTTTGTAAAAATCGCTGGCATAGCATTGGTTTTGGAGTTATGTGGTCTTCCTTAACTCCCTATTGCCATTGCAAAGAGCCATTGGGAGTTCGGGCATATTTTTGGGGAGGGATTATGCCCTTTCTCATTCTTGGCGTTGGAGTATCTTTCTTTGCCCTGATGTGGGGGAATATCCTCTGTTTATGGTTGGGACTCCTCAACCTGTTGGCTGCTGGTGGTGATACGACGATCCTTTATGAATTGTTGAAATGCCGCAAAGAAAACGGCGGAGATCTACTCATTGTGGATCATCCGAATCAGTGCGGATTTGTGGCATTTCGAAAAAATTATGAAAAGATTGAAGTTTCTTGAAAAAAAAGATATAATGTAAACATGAATGGAAGGGCAAAGGTGGTGGAATCATGGACGAACAAGAAGTATTAGGAATGCCCCAAAGTGATTTTGCGGAACGGGCCATCCTCGGTTCTATTTTGTTGGAACCTAATTCTATTTATGCCATTGCTGCCATATTGCGTCCCGATGATTTTTATAAAGATGCCCATAAAAAAATCTTTGAAACATTGATTCGCCTCAATGAACAGGGTGGCGATATTGATACGTTTTTGTTGGCAAATGCTTTGCGTGAACAGGGACTTCTGGAGCCTGTGGGCGGAGTGGGCTACCTTACGGAACTTTACGAATCTGTACCCAGTGCCGCTAATGTAAAATCTTATGTAGATATCGTAAAGGATAAGTCTACAAAGCGTTCTTTGATTGCTTTGACGGAACGTTTGACCAGGGAAGCCAGAGGGGAAGATTCTGAAGCCGCATCATTATTGGAAGAAGCCGAATCTGAAATCTATTATCTGACCCAAAATACACAGCCATCCTCTTTGGATCATATTGCCCCATATGTATCCGAGGCTTTCGATAATTTGGGAAAAAACGAGCAGGGAGTACCGACTTTTCTTGAGCTTGACCGTATTTTGGGAGGACTGCACCGCACAGATATGATTATTGTGGCGGCTCGTCCTGGTATGGGTAAGACAACCTTTTGCATCAATCTGGCAGAGCGGGCCGCGACGCAGCATGGATGTTCCGTAGCTTTTTTTAGTTTGGAAATGTCCAATGTACAGTTGGCTTCTCGTATGCTGGTTTCGCGCGCCAGGGTAAACGCTGAACATTTGAAAAAAGCCGAGACCATTACTGATCGCGATATGGTGAAATTAACCCAAGCCATGGAGGATATCAGTAAAGCAAAGATTTTTCTTGACGATACCCCTGGCATTACCGTGGCGGAAATCCGCGGTAAAGTGCGACGTCTGAAAAAGGAAAAAGGGCTAGATCTGATCGTGATCGACTATATCGGCTTGATGCAGGCTTCTACTTTGATGCGACAGGAGAATCGACAACAACAGATTTCCGAAGTTTCTCGCCAGTTAAAGGGGCTGGCTAAGGAACTGGATGTACCTATTATTGTAATTTCTCAGCTAAACCGTGCATCAGTCAAAGGGGATAATACCATGAATACCAAAGAGCCGGATTTAAGCCATCTTCGTGAATCTGGGGCATTGGAACAAGACGCCGATGTTGTGCTTTTTATTCATCGTCCTTCTTATTATAACCCTGAATTGGAAGACAAGGAGTTGGCAAAAATTAAAGTTGCCAAGCATAGAAACGGTGCCATAGGGGAAGTGGAAATGACTTTTATCAGTGAATGCACCCTTTTTATGGAACGAGATAAAAAACACGTTGATGAAAACGTGGAAGTGAGTCCTGAAGAACTTGCAGGGTATGTAGAACCGCCGCAAGAATAATGTCCCTTTGACCATTGAAACATTGCTTCTATTTCGTTTCAAAAGAATTTAAGAAAATTGAAAAAAGTTTGTGGAAGCCATTGAGCAAAAAGGCCGCTTCCGGGGAGACTACGATTGATTTCGCGTCTGTCCGAAGCGGCCTTTTATGATTATTTTATTCAGTTATTTGGTTTTAATATTAGAATGGATGAAGGGCATCATCTTTCTCAATTCTGCACCGATCTTTTCAACCTGGTGTTCTTGACCCATCCGTTTTAAAGCATTGTAGCGGGGGCGTCCTGCCTGATTTTCCAAGATCCAGTCTTTGGCAAAGGTTCCTTCCTGAATATTGGTGAGTGCTTTCCTCATATTGGCTTTAACTTCAGAAGTTACAATGGTGGGGCCAACGGAGAGATCGCCCCATTCCGCAGTATCACTGATGGAATAACGCATGGTGTTTAAACCGCCTTCATAAATGAGGTCAATAATCAACTTCAATTCATGGACGCATTCAAAATAAGCGATTTCGGGTTGGTAGCCGGCCTCCACCAAGGTTTCAAAACCGGCAGTGAGCAGACAACTTAAACCACCGCAGAGAACAGTCTGTTCGCCGAAAAGGTCGGTTTCGGTTTCTTCTTTAAATGTTGTTTCGATAACGCCAGCGCGGGTACCGCCAATCCCTTTGGCCCATGCCAAAGCGATGTCTTTTGCTTTTCCGGAATAATCTTGATAAACCGCGATTAAATCGGGAACCCCACTTCCTTCGGTATATGTGCGGCGTACGAGATGACCGGGGCCTTTGGGAGCGACCATAATAACATCAACATGTTCCGGGGGAACGATTTGACCGAAATGAATATTGAAACCATGGGAGAAAACGAGTACTTTATTTTCGGTCATATTGTCTGCAATATCTGCTTTATAAATTTTTGCTTGTAATTCATCGGGAGCGAGGATCTGAATGACGTCGGCCTGTTTTGCCAATTCGGGAGTGGTTACGATGGTCATGCCATCTTCTTCTGCGTGTTTCCAGTTAACGCTACCGGGAAGGTCGGAGACGATCACATCGAGACCGCTTTCTTTTAAATTCTGTGCCTGGGCATGACCCTGGGAGCCATAGCCTACAACACCGATTTTTCTGCCTTTCAAAAAGGACAGATCGGCATCATTGTCATAATACATTTTTGCCATTTTTATATTCCTCCTAATTCATGAAATACATCGTCAAAACATCAATACTTCTATTGATTAATAGTTAATTATACTACTGCTTTTTTAAAAATGCAATCGAATATTGTGGCGGAAGTTGATTCATTTGTCTTTATGGGAAAAGAAAAAGTATCTTATTATCAGCGATGCGATGTCGTAAGAACTGTTCCGCAAATGGGAAATATCTGTTTTTTTCGCATTTTTCTTACATAATTTAGAAATACGGCTCTTGGGATGCAACTTGATTGGATCAATTTGGGGTATTCCAATATCTACAACGGCCGTAAGAACCGGTTTAAAAATCTATCTATATGGATTGTGATTTTGGCTCAAGTCGAGAGAATGGACCTGAGGAATGTAGGGCATGGAATGATCTGTGAATATTTTTTCCTTTCAAAGGGCCACTTATTGCATCATTCAACTTTTGGAAGTTTTGAGACTTACGATTTTTCCCCTCACTCCCAGAATGGAGATCATCAACAGCAATAATGCTCCAACAGCCATCCAGAGAAATGAAATATTCATGCCATGAATTAGGGCGTTGCTCCCATAAGTCGCTGCAGAATTTGTGCTCACTACGGTCATGATTCCGACGAATACCGCCGATCCGATGGCTCCGGCAATGGTGCGTAGGGAGGTCAAAAGGGAAGAAGCATCCGCGACTTTCTGCGGATCTACATCGCTGGTTCCCCAGGTTAGCAGTGGCATCATTAAGCTGCCGATGGAAATATTGCGGATCACATGCGACCCAGAGTGGAGTGTCTACGGTCAGGAAAACATCCCAAGATTACTGAGCAGCAATCCAGCAGAACCGATGATAAAGATATTTTTGATCCCCATTTTGTCATATAGTCTTCCGGCAAAGGGGCTAATCACGGCTGTTGCAAAGGATCCAGGCAGCGT
>CAJFVQ010000069.1 GCA_904420535.1 Candidatus Cryptoclostridium obscurum | reverse complement strand
GAAAGAAAGGGGACATTGTAACGATGGGAATTCAAGAATGGAAGGCGCTTTTCGCCGTAATCGGCGGTGGCATTGGCTGGTTCTTTGGTGGGTTTGACAGCCTTTTCTATCTCCTTGTGGTATTTGTGACTGTAGATTATGTCACGGGGCTAATGTGTGCCGGTGTTTCCCACAGCCTTTCCAGTGCCCGAGGGATGAAAGGAATTTTAAAAAAGGTTCTGATTTTTCTGTTGGTGGGGCTCGGCCATGGTGTAGACTTATTGCTGGTGGATCATGGTTCCCCGGTGCGGACGGCAGTAATTTTTTTCTATCTTTCCAATGAGGGAATCAGTGTACTGGAAAACGCAGCCATGATGGGGCTTCCTATTCCACAGCGATTGCAAAATCTCCTGCTTCAACTAGGAAAAGAGGGGGAAGATCATGAATGAGATATTAGAGCGGATTATTCCCTTGTTTCAGACCTTTCAGTCAAGTGCGGAGCGGTTCTGGGAAAACGAGTTAACTCTTCCGTTTTTTGATTTTGAAGAAATTGGTATTTCTCAAAGCGCTCCTCAATGGGGTGCTGATCTTTCCGTGCCGGAGCCATCTGTATTGCAATTGCCTCCCACTTCATGGTTATGGGAATTTGAGGCAGTAGTACCTACAACGTTTCCAGAGATCCCTTTCTTGGGAAAGGAAAATTCTCTTTATGACGCTCAAGGGGGGGACACAATATTTTCGTCCTCTTCGCCCTTGTCTTTGTCTACCATTTCAAAAAATATCCGTGACGAAATCCTTTACGAAAGCGGCAATTTCCGCGAATATCATGTTCATAAAGAAGCGCCGCAAATTGCCATTGAGTTTAGCGGTACCATCCATAAAGATGTTGATATGAATGCTTTATTGCAAAGGATGAAATCGAAATTGCAGGAAGAATTGTCGGCGGAGACTGCTTTGCAATACTACTATTAATATTTAATATAGAAGTAATAAAATAAAAAAGGAACCGTGGTTTTCACTGCGGTTCCTTTTATGATGTGTGATTTTCCACCCATTGGTGAATCTTGGCAAACGTTTCATTGCTGATAATATGTTCGATACGGCAAGCGTCGGCTTCGGCTTGTTCCTTGGGAATTTCCAATGTCTGTTGAAGAAAAAGGGTAAGATAGCGATGGCGTTCGTAAATTCCTTCGGCCGTTTTTCTTCCGGATTTCGTCAACAAAATTGCGCCGTGTTCGCCAATTTCAATATATCCTTTTGTCCGTAAAAGTCCCATTGCCCGGCTAACGCTGGCCTTACTGTAAGACAGTTCTCTGGCGATGTCCACGGAACGAACTTCCCCATAACGGTGTTGTAACAGTAAGATCGTTTCCAAATAGTGTTCTCCGGATTCTCTGAGCATTGATGGATCACCCCCTGATGATGGTGATATTTTACCATGAACGACGAGGAAATACAACTTGAAAAAATGGCGGTCATCCGTTATGATATAATCAAACGGTAAAGTTGAAAATTTTTTGCCGGCGGCCTATGGGTAAATGTACTTTGGTAAAGTGCGGCGATCCCAGGATAAGGAGTTAATGATCATGACGAAGGGAATTGAAATTCAAACTGTACACCAAAACGCACGGGACTATATTAAAAAGTATCGTGATATCCCCAAATTTTTACAGTTTTGTAAAGCCTGCCCCCGTTATAACCGATGTTGGGCTTGTCCGGAACATGGTTTTGATACGGAACAATACATTGCGGCTTACTCTCATGTTTATATCATCGGTGCCAAAATACCGGTGCCTGCATCATTGCGGCAAATAGACATGTCCTCGGAACAGATTGCGCAAGCTGCGGAAGGAATTACCAAGGCCGCTCGCCGCATCCTCGATCCGGTGCTTTTGTCCTTGGAACAGCATATTCCCAACTCTTTGGCCTGTTATGGCGGTACTTGCCAGCTTTGCGAAACTTGTACTCGCCCCGAAGGGAAGCCTTGCCGTTTCCCGGAAAAGCGCCGCCCTTCTTTGGAAGCCATTGGTTTTGACGTGGCTGCTACTACCCAAGATCTTCTGGGAATAGAGTTGTTATGGTGTAAAGACGAACTCCCTCCTTATCTCACTGTAATTTCAGCGCTCTTTACCCGAGATGCCATTTTTGATCTGACGTTCTGATGCTATCACATCAGGGAACAAAACGGCTCCTTTCGGAGCGGTTGATTCTTCGTCCCTTTGCCCGAGGAGACGGCAAAGCCATGTTTTTCAATTGGGCTTCCGATGAATATACCGTAGCGCGGATGATCTGGGATTTGTATCAGAGTGAAGCTCAAGCTGAACGTATGGTGCGCCAGTGGGTTGCGGCCTATCACAGTCCTTCAGTTTATCATTGGGCCATTGTCCCTTTGACGGTACATCGTCCCATTGGGTCCATTTCCGTGGTGCGTTGCCAGGATTATTTGGAAACTGCCGAAGTTGGCTACTGCATTGGCAGTCGTTGGTGGAACCAAGGTTATGTTTCCGAAGCCTTGGGAATGGTGATGGACTTCCTCTTTGACCAGGTGGGATTTCATCGCATTGAAGCTCGTCACGATGAAGAGAATCACGCCTCGGGCCGAGTGATGGAGAAAAACGGAATGAAACGGGAAGGACTGCTTCGCGGTGGCTATAAACGAAAGGACGGTACCTTCGGTACCATGGTTCTTTGGGGAATCACAGCGGAGGATCGTGAGAAGGAGTGATTTTAATGTCTTTAATCGTTACGATTCATGTGGAAGAAGGCATCGTCATGGCTGGAGATAGCCGCTTGACTTCTTCTTTGACCAGGAAAGAAGGGGAAAAAGTCATTCATGATATTGGCGCCCATACTTCGGAATCGGCCAATAAAGTATTTTTGGCTCCAAACCATGTGGGGATCTCCGTATGCAACGAAGTGAGTGTTAACGGAAAAACCATCAGCGGTTATCTCAACAGTTTTTTGGTGGGATCTGTCACAGAATCCACGCCGGTAGAAACGGTACCTCAAATGCTTTTGGATCATATGCGTCAGTTAGCCCCCGTGCCGAATACTATTTTTCATGTGGCGGGATACGAGAAGAAGAACAATCGTTATGTGGCTCGGGTTTGGCGAGTCTATCCCGGAAGAAACAAAATTGATCGCTTGCCGGCGGAGACGCCGGGAGCCTGTTGGGACGGAGAGCGGGATATTATTGCTCGCCTTGTGAATCCCATTTATCTGAAGGATTCCCGGGGAAATTATGTGGAAATGCGCACGCCTCCCATTCCCTGGGATTTTATGACGTTGCAAGACGCCGTGGACTTTGCCACATACGCTATTAAAACAACCATGGATACGATGCGTTTTCAACTTCGCCCCAAAACTGTGGGAGGGCCCATCGATATTTTGGTTCTCAAGCCGGAAGATGGATTTTGGGTGAAAAAGAAAACGTTACAAGCCGAATATCATTGAGGAATGGAATGATAAC
The DNA here is from genome assembly GCA_904420535.1 of Candidatus Cryptoclostridium obscurum. Classification (GTDB taxonomy): domain Bacteria; phylum Bacillota; class Dehalobacteriia; order UBA7702; family UBA7702; genus Cryptoclostridium; species Cryptoclostridium obscurum. Next base: position 7,534 of record CAJFVQ010000069.1, on the reverse strand, counting down.
CATGGATTTACGGGATTTATCGAGTGTTGAAAAGATGAATGTATTGACGGAAATTGATCAAGCAAAAAGCGGTAGCCCTGAAGCTGTCGCTTTTTTGCGTCAATGTCTCTTTGCCGAGGATTACCTTGTCCGTTCCCGTTGCTTTGCGCTTTTGGAGCGGCATTGGTTTCCGCCATTGCGGGAATCCTTTTTGGAAATTGTCAAGGGAGAGGGGGACCGCCAATGGCAGCTCCGCGCTCTGGCGGCATTGGCACGTTCCGGCGATGATTCTCTTTGCCGGGATTTGGAACCATTGGTCTTTCAACGGAACAAGCCATTGCTGTTGCGCGGCGCTTTATGGGTCGTTGCCACCCTCGGCGGGGAAGATGCTTTGGATATCATGGCTCGTTTTTTGCGGAGTCCTTATCGTGGTTATTTAAAACCCTCCTTTGTGGCCGATGCCATGGCTTTGGCAATCGGAAATACGGAAGGAGGAGAGACGTTTTGGAAGCTTTGTTGTGAAAAAGATCCGGACTTCTCCAAGATTGTAGACTATTATCGGGGATTTGTGACGGAAAATCCTCTGTTGCAAGTATATCCTTACCCTGATTATTTGTCCAAAGCTGCCATGGAACAAGATATCAGCCCCAAAGAGTTGAAGCGGGCAATTTATTTTAAAAACCGACGGTGATCTTGGTGATATCATATGAAGAAAAAGAGTTTTGGAAAACAACTTTGGAACCATTGGTGCGATGTAGTTTTCCCCACGTTGTCCTGTGGCGGCTGTGGTGAAAAGACTTCAGAAACTTATGTGGGGATCTGTGATTTTTGTGTGGAAGCCATGGTGGAGGCTCGGATGAACCATGAATTTTGCAGCCGCTGCGGTTCCTTTTATGCTTCGCAGTTCATGTCTTGTCCCTCTTGTTTTCAAGATACTCGTCATCGTTATTATTCCAAAGTACAGAGCTTCTGCATATACGATGAGGTTTCGGCCCCTTTGGTGAAAGCGTTCAAGTTTCATCGCGCCCTTTATTTGGCGGAACCCATGGCAAAATTAATGGCGGGTTTTCTCGATATTGATGAAGACGGTAGATTTGATAGTATCGTGCCTGTTCCTCTCCACCGGCGCCGTTACCGCGAGCGAGGCTACAATCAATCTCTGCTGTTGGCTAAGGCTTTGGTGGGATTCAGTTCCCTTGCTGTGGCCTCGGATATTTTGGTCAAAGTGAAAGATACGCCATCCCAAACAACCCTTTCCGGTTTGCAGCGACGCAATGCTCTAAGGGGTGCTTATGATGTGACGGAGCAGGGGCGTGAAGCCGTGGAGGGGAGACGCCTGATTCTGTTGGACGATGTGATTACTACAGGGGCTACGGCGATAGAATGTGCGAAGGTATTGAAACATTACGGTGCAAAAGAGATTAAGGTAGTCACCTTTGCCGCCGGTAGTCGAAAATTCGATGGCAATTTTAACGGAACGCTTTCATGAAATACACAACATTAACACATAAAAGAATTACAATACAGGATGCGGTAGTTTTTGATCATTGATAATATTGAGAATTGCAAAAAAATTGTGCAAAAGAAACACAGTTTATCATGTTTTTTTCCTTATTTTCTTGATATCCTTAATTGTGTCCACAAAAAACCGGTGATTATAGCTGGTTATAGACAATGTTATGCACATTATCCACATTTCGAGAAAAAATAAAATCACAATATTTTTCGGAAATTAACAGGGATTTTCATTTTTTTGAGGAATACTAATGTATAACCCGCAGGAATTCCAGGAAAGCGGATTGCCTTGCGGTATCTCGTGCAAGTCGCGAGATTGATAAGTTGTTTTCCCAATTAAGGAAGGAGTGAAGTTTATGAGAATCACTTACAAAGGAAAAAACATCGATGTTACACCTGCCTTAAAAAAACATGCGGAAAAGAAATTGGGACGGCTGGAACGAATTATGGAGGTCAATGATGTGACAGTCTCCATGATTGTAGAACGCAACCGACAAAAAGCTGAAGTCAATATGATCGTCAACGGTTATATTCTTCGTGGAGAAGTTGTGTCCGACGATATGTACAGCGCCATTGATCTTGTTACCGATAAGATGGAAAAGCAGCTGGTAAAATATAAGGAAAAACTCCAGCGCATCAATAAAAAACAAAAAGTCGCCATGGCCATGGCAGAGGATCCATTTGCTGAAGCTGACCATGAAGAAAACCTTATAGTCCGCACCAAACGCTTCCCGGTAAAGCCCATGACTGTGGAAGAGGCAATCATGCAAATGGATATGCTCGGCCATAATTTCTTTGTATTTACCAACAGCGAAACCGATGCGGTCAATGTGGTCTATTGCCGCAACGATGGGAACTACGGTTTGCTGGAACCCGAATTCTAATCATAGATTTCCATTTTCAATGATCTAAACTCCCCAACCTGCGGTTGTGATTTTACCGCAGATTGGGGCGTTTCCTCGTCAAGAAGAATTCTCCGTTGAAAGCAAAAGGGGCAAAAAAGGGAGAATTTGATACATAATACATAATTATTATTTGGGACAAAATTGTCCATTACCCCAAGGAGGACAGGCATAAAGTATGTTTAAAGCGCTGAAAAATCTCTTTGATGATAATGCCAAAGACATTAAAAAATACAATAAACGGGTAGAGGAAATCAATGCTTTGGAAAGCGAAATTTCTACTCTGAGTGATGATGAGTTAAAGGCAAAAACGCCGTATTTTAAGGAGAAATTAGCGGGAGGGGCTACCCTTGACGATATCTTGCCCGAAGCTTTTGCCGTGGTACGAGAAGCATCCAAGCGCGTATTGGGAATGCGTCACTTTGATGTCCAGCTCATCGGTGGCATGGTGCTGCACGACGGCCGTATCTCGGAAATGAAAACAGGTGAAGGGAAAACCCTTGTAGCGACGCTCCCCGCATATCTTAATGCTTTGGCAGGCCGCGGTACCCATATTATTACCGTCAACGACTATCTGGCCAAGCGTGACAGTGAGTGGATGGGACAGCTTTATCAATGGCTGGGATTGACCGTGGGGCTTAATATCCACGGTATGGACTTTGAAGAAAAACGTCAGGCTTATGCCGCTGATATTACTTATGGTACTAACAATGAGTTTGGTTTTGACTACCTCCGCGATAATATGGCAGTGCGCCCCGATGCCATGGTACAGCGCGATTTATTTTATGCGATTATCGACGAAGTCGACAGTATCCTCATCGATGAAGCCCGTACACCGCTGATTATCTCCGGTCAGGCAGAAAAGCCGACGGAACATTATTATACCGCCGCGAAAATCGTTTCCCGACTGATCGAAGGGGAAGATTATATGGTGGAAGAAAAGACAAAAAGTGCTGCCCTCAATGAAGAAGGCATCGCCAAAGTCGAAAAACAACTGGGAATCGACAATCTTTATGATGACGAGAACAGTGAATGGAGCCACTTAATCTCCAATGCTGTCCGTGCCCGGGCTATTTTCCGTAAAGACCGCGATTATGTGGTAAAAGACGGTGAAGTCATCATTGTTGATGAATTCACCGGACGTCTCATGTTTGGCCGCCGCTACAGCGATGGTTTACATCAGGCCCTGGAAGCGAAGGAAGGCGTAAAAATTGAACGGGAAAGCCAGACCCTAGCTACCATTACTTTCCAAAATTACTTCCGTATGTATGAAAAACTCGCCGGTATGACTGGTACTGCCGCTACGGAGGAAGTTGAATTCACAAAAATTTACAACATGGATGTGGTGGAAGTTCCACCGAATCGTCCCATGATTCGGGAAGATTGCCCCGATATGATCTACCGTACACTTCAAGGAAAATTCAATGCTATCATCTCCGCTATTACGGCGGCTCATGCCATTGGTCGACCCGTGTTGGTAGGTACCATTTCCATTGAACGGTCAGAGCAGTTGAGCCGCGCCTTAAAAAAACAGGGAATTCCTCATAAAGTGTTAAATGCCAAATACCATGAATTGGAAGCGGAAATTATCGCCCAGGCCGGCCGCTTCGGCGCGGTGACCATTGCTACCAACATGGCCGGTCGCGGTACGGATATCCTTTTGGGTGGCAATCCCAAAGCTTTGGCCGAGGCAGAACTTCGGGATTTGGAAAAGCACGATAAGGAAGGCGATTACGATGCGATTCTCGCCAAATATGAGGCTCAAACCGCCGAAGAACGCGAAAAGGTTTTGGCCGTGGGCGGCCTTTTTGTAGTGGGTACGGAGCGTCATGAAAGTCGCCGTATCGACAACCAGCTCCGTGGCCGCAGTGGTCGTCAGGGTGACCCCGGAATGAGCCGTTTTTATCTCTCCATGGAGGACGATCTCATCCGACTTTTCGGTGGTGACAATATGGCGAACATCATGGATAAACTCGGCGTAGACGATACCATGCCCATTGATTCTTCTATTGTTTCAAAATCCATTGAAACGGCTCAGAAGAAAGTGGAAAATAATAACTTTGAAACGAGAAAGCACGTTTTGGAATATGACGACGTTATGAATCAGCAACGTGAGGTGATCTATGGCCAGCGTCGTGAAGTGCTGACAGGCCAGGACATCCGCGGCCAGATCATGGGGATCCTCGATAGCGTTGTGGATCACGCGGTGGACAGCGTTTCCGCGGAAAAAGAATCCGTGGATGACTGGGATATGGAAGAACTCCTCCGGGAAATCAAGATTTTTCTTCCTCAATCGGAATGGACTGCCGAAGCCCTTTCCAAAATGGACGGAGACGAAATTCGCGAAACCCTTCATCAACAGGCCAGAGAACATATGGAAGCCCGCGAAGCTGAATTGGGCGAGGACAATATGAACCATATTTCCCGCTACCTTCTCCTTCGTGTAGTGGATCGCCAGTGGATGGATCATCTCGACGCCATGGACCAGCTCCGTACCGGCATTGGTCTCCAAGCTTATGGGCAAAAAAATCCTTTGGTGGAATATAAATACGCTGCTTATGATATGTTTCAGCAGATGATTTCTGAAATTCAGCGGGAAGTGATCCGTCTCGTCAGCCGCGCCACTATGGCGGAACAATCGCCGGTTCAAACTGTCAAAAATGTTCGAGAAAACCGCGCGGCCGATGGGGAAGCGCAAACAAAAACGCCCGTTCGCAATGAAAATAAGATCGGCCGTAACGCTCCTTGCCCCTGCGGCAGCGGGAAGAAATATAAAAATTGTTGCGGCAAAAAATAATCCAACCTTTGCAAACGATCGGTTTTGGTGTTGTAAATGAAAACCCGGACAGTCTCAGCCGTCCGGGTTTTTTTGTTCTACTTTGATCAAAGAGACTGTTTGATACTACCTTTCTTTGAGTTCCTTGAATGAAATCTTTTTGCGCCTTGCTTTTTCTTGTTCTTTCCGTTATACTGTATAAAATAGGTTATGTTATGAATAGAATCAGATACTTAAAAGAGGTGATCTAGTGCTTATCGATTACAAACAAAATCTTCAAGAAATAAACCGCCGATTGGCAGATCTGAGGGATGCACTTTGACTTGTCCGGCTTAAGTGACAAGATCAGTGCATTGGAAGAAAAAACCATGGCCGAGGATTTTTGGAACGACCAAGCTGCCGCCCAAAAAGTGCTCCAAGAAGTTACGGCGTTAAAAAACAAACGGGACGGCTATACCAAGGTAGAATCTCTTTACGATGATGTCCAGACCTATTGGGAACTGGCCATGGAGGAAGAGGATGAAAGTTTAGAAGATGAGATCGTTCAACAGCTGAAAGACTGCGAAAAAGCTGTGGACCGTTTGGAACTACAGACCTTACTTAGCGGGAAATATGACAGCCATTCCGCAATTTTGTCTCTCCACGCAGGTAGCGGCGGTGTTGAGGCCCAGGATTGGACCAATATGCTTTACCGTATGTATACCCGTTACTGTGAGAAACAGGGGTTTAAAGTGGAGCTTATGGATATGCTCCCCGGGGAAGAGGCCGGCACGAAAAGCGTCACCTTCGGTGTGGAGGGGCTCAATGCTTTTGGTTATTTGAAGGCGGAAAAAGGCGTTCATCGTCTTGTGCGGATTTCTCCCTTTGATGCTAACAGTCGCCGTCACACTTCCTTTGCTTCCCTAGACGTCATTCCTCAGGTGGAATATGACGATGAAATTGAAATTCGCGATGATGAGATTCGTGTGGATACTTACCGCGCCAGCGGCGCCGGCGGTCAGCACGTTAATAAAACCGACTCTGCCGTTCGTATTACTCATATTGAAACGGGTATCGTTGTTTCTTGCCAGGACGAACGCTCTCAGCACGCCAACAAAGACAAGGCCATGAAGCTGCTGAAGGCGAAGTTGCTGGACAAAAAACGTCAGGAGCAGGAAGACGAAATGGCAGGTATTCGCGGAGAACATCAGGAAATCGGTTGGGGCAGCCAAATTCGTTCCTATGTTTTTGCTCCTTATAAAATGGTGAAGGACCATCGCACCAATGTGGAAGTGGGCAATGTTGACGCCGTAATGGACGGCGACATTGACGAGTTTATTTTCGCCTATCTCAAGGAAACCGCGAAAAACCAAATGTAAATAAAAGGACAGGGATGGCAATGCCCCAAGGGGGCATGCCATCCCTGTCCTTTTATGATTTTTCCCTAATCTCAAAATAAAAGAATTCCCTATTCCAAAGTACAAGGCTTCCCTGTCTTAAAGGGCAAAAAAATTCCCTTGTTCTTTTATAAAAAATTTTTCCTGGGAAATTTTGAAAAAATAGTTTACATTGCGTTTTTTCTATGATAAACTTACCTCAATTCCAAGTTGGAATATATTGTATATTGGGCGCTTTTCTGCCATTGAATGATTATATCACTCATAATTATGGCAAAATTATTGCAAAAAACACCTTGCAAAGTTTGACAACATATGGTATATTTTGACTATCGGATCAACCGTTCGGTCGATTCGGTCTTGGGAAATTGACATTGATAAAAAAATAAAGATGCGGCATCTTCTGAAATGCTCGCAACATTTCAGAAGTTAGTCCGGGTTCACAGCACCCAAACCAAGAGTCTCGACTCATACCGCACTCATACATTATAAGGGAAAACTCTGCCTTTTGCAAGAGTTATTTCAAGGGTAATTTATTGATGTATTTGTGCAGCTTTCTTCCGCAACCCTCCTTGTGATAATTTTTATTTTATTATCATAAAAGTGCTGTGCACCCGTTTTGGGTTCACAGCACTTTTTTATTTCCCTTGACGTTGATGTTCCCTGTAGCGTGTCGCTTCGTTTTGTCGTTGCTTTGTTACTGTTGAAAAGTTTCCGTCGATCAGCGGAATCAATCTTGCCGGAAACTTTTATAATAAGTTATTTGCCGTTGAATGTCAGCAGGAGGTGAAAACAGGATTCACGGCCGTAACGTATGAATTTGTAAAATTTTAAAATTAAATCTCAACAAACAAGAAAAAGAGAGGAGAATTTTTGAACTATGAAAAAAACACTTGTAGCACTGTTTGTGGCGCTCTGCATGGTACTGACCATGGCCCCTGCCATGGCCTTCGCTGCCGATGAGCCGCAAATCGACAGCGTGGTCT
>CAJFVQ010000068.1 GCA_904420535.1 Candidatus Cryptoclostridium obscurum | reverse complement strand
GTCCCGCCAACGGTGAGGGTTGCGCCTTTGTACATCTGAATAGCGCCACTGCGGCCTCCGGTGTGGGTCAGCGTGCCGCCGGTCATGTTGAAAATAATGCTGTCCGGCTCGCCGTAATTGGAGATATAAACGCCTGTTCTACCGGCACTTTCCATTTCACCGCCAGTGATATCTACAGTGGTTTCGCTTCCCCGGACACCAAGGACATTATCAGCGGTACTGACTAGCTTTCCGCCGGAAATATCGATGGAGCAACTGGAGGCAGAGTCATAAATATCCACGGTCTCCTGAGTTGTCTGGATCGTCCCGGCTAAAAGAGTGAAGCTACTGCCGTTGCCTCTCAACTGGATACCATAGCCATAGCTTTTGTCTGTTGCTTCAATTTTTCCTCCCTTTTCTGTGGAGTTGTCCGTAATGGTCAGGGAACCGCCATTTACGACAATAATGTAGTTGTTACTTACAGCGCAACTGCTGGAAATGGTGAAATTGTTCAAGTCCAGCACAACGTTGACGCCGCTGCCAACTGTCCAAGACTGCCTTTCTGAAATGTCAATATTTCCGGTCAGCTTGATATTGCCGCCTTCCTGAAGCGCAGTTGCCAAAGCATCTGCTGAATTAACTTCTGTCCACGTTTCCTCCGCCGTGACCGCAGTGCCCATGGCCAGTACCAAAGTGAAGGCCAGGAGCAGCGATAATAGCGTTGCTGGTAATCGTTGTTTCATGTAATGTTCCTCCTTGTTTTTAAATTTCTGCCCTGAGGGGCAAAATATCCCATAGGCTGCAACCGCCACTGAGCAGTCTGTGAGGTTGCCTGCGCCGAGGCATGAGAAAAATTCTCCGGCATGCCGTTCCGGCCACCTGCTGTGCAGCATTCAGGTTGTGCAAACTGAACCGATATGCGCACCCTTTCATTCCGCTATGCAGCCCAGCAAGCGTAAGGTTCATCCCCTTTGTCGGCTCGCTCTTTTTGCCTTTCGTTTGCCGGCTTTCGTCCAACAAAGGCAATTTTTAGTTTCCCGTCCTATACACCTCAGTTTCTGCCTGCCGCACTGCTTATAAAAAAGTGTACTTTTTTGCAAGTAGGATAAATTCTAATACAAAAGTAGTATAACACAAGTTTATTTCGATTTCTATACTTTTTCAGAAAGTTGTTCGCTTTTTGGCATATGAGCCTCCGAGCGGTTTTTGTTTGCAAAAAAGTACACTTTTCTGTAAAAACGCCCTTTAATCATTTAGCGGACTTTTCATAAATCTCCACTCGGTAGCGGAAGGTGGCAAGGGGCATCCCGCAAGCCTTGGCCGCCGCTGTCCGGTGACTTTCCCGTTTTTCCGGAGCTGGTACATCCGATGGAAGTTCTCCGGCAAGGGCTTGGGCGGCCTCCCGAACCGAACGCCTGCCGCCGATGGATATCGGCGCGCTCATTCTCCGCCACGAAAGAGAGCACTTGTAGCACAATGTCTGATAGAAACGTCCCCATCAGATCTTTGCCCCGGCGAGTGTCCGGCTCCGATACCATGACATCCATTCTCTTCACGCAAAAGGCGCATTTCGCCCTCATTAGGGCAAAATGCGCCATTCTTTATTGAAACAAATAAACAAATATTAGAAATTGTTTGACAGGAAAAATGGGCAGAGTTATCTTGCTTGCCTGCGCGATCGTACTTCAGCATAGAAACACTCCCATGAAACACCTGTATTACCAACCCTTCCACCGCGAAATCGGCGGGGTTTCTCAAACTTCCAGTATAACTATAGCATAAAAATAGTATGATGACAAGGCTTTTTCGTATCCCACAGAAATTATCACAAAATCTTCGGTAAAGTTTCCCGGGTGTTCACGGCAACTCAGGATTTGCGGCGGGACAAGATCTCTTTCCCAATATCATCCCAGGTAAGTCCTTGTTCATAAAGGAGGACAGAAACATGATAAATCAAATCGGCAGTTTCGTAAATCAGTTCCTCCTGAGAACGATTTTTTGCCGCGATGACCACTTCTGTAGATTCCTCCCCGACTTTTTTACAAATTTTATCGACACCTTTTTCCAAAAGGTAGTTGGTGTAAGAGCCATCGACAGGATGTTCCCCCCGTTCCCGAATGATATTGTATTCCAGAGCCATCCCCCGGGCAATGGAGGTATTTTCCGCAGCATCGCCCCATTGGCCGTCTTTCAATTCACGGAAAAAGCATGTCTTGTTACCGGTATGACAGGCCGCACCTTCCTGTTCGATCTCCAATAAGATTGCGTCGCCGTCACAATCCAATTTTATGGCCTTGACCTTTTGAAGATGACCGCTGGTTTCCCCTTTCTTCCACAGTTCCTGACGGCTGCGGCTGAAATAATGGGCATACCCCGTTTCCACAGTTTTTTTCAAAGATTCTTCGTTCATATAGGCCAACATCACGACTTGACCGCTGATATTGTCATAAGCCACAGCGGGCACCAAACCGTGATGATTCCATGTTACTTCATTGATAAAATCGCTCATTACTATTCACCCAATCAAAATAAATTCTCTAACTTTACATCACCGGTATAAATCGCCTTGCCGATAATGACACCGCCGACACCGGTATTTTTCAGATCCTCCACATCGCTTTCCTTAGTCACGCCGCCGGAAGCAATCACTCTGGAAGGCACAGCGGAAACAATATCCTTCATCGCTTTTAAATTAGGCCCCATCAGCATTCCGTCCCGGGAAATATCCGTATAAATAATAGTGGCGACTCCAAGGTCGGCAATGGTTTTGGCAAAATCTAAAGCGTTGAGATTGCTTTTTTCCTCCCAGCCTTCAATCGCCACCATGCCGTCTTTGGCATCGATGCCCACGGCGATATTTTTCCCGTATTTTTTCGCTGCTTCTTCTACCAGTTTGCGGTTGCGCACCGCGGAGGTTCCCAGGATCACCCGATCCAACCCCGCTTCCAGATACATTTCAATCTCTTCCATTTTGCGAATGCCGCCGCCGACTTCGGCAAAAAGCCCTGTTTCCTTTTTGACTCTTTTGACGATGTCATGGTTGACGGGATATCCTGCTTTGGCGCCATCGAGATCCACCAAATGGATGGAATCGGCGCCCAAAGCCTGAAATTCTTTGGCTTTTGCCACAGGGTCAGGAGCGAATACGGTTTTTTTTCCATAGTCCCCTTGAATTAAGCGGACGCATTGCCCATCGATCATATCGATGGCGGGTAAAATTTGAAACTCTTTCATTCCAACACCCCTTTGGTGGAAAGAATTGCTTCCCCCTCTATGGTTTTTGCCTCTTTTACGGCATGGGCAAAGGCTTTAAACATTGCCTCGGCCATGTGGTGATTGTTCTTTCCGTAGCGCAGGTTGATGTGGAGATTCAATTCTCCTTGAGACGCCACGGCGCGGAAGAATTCCTCCACCATTTCCAAGGGAAAGGTCCCTGCCATTTCCGCGGTAAAAGCGCCGTGGAATACGAGAAAGCTGCGGCCCGACAGGTCAACGGCCACTTCCGCTAAGGTTTCGTCCATGGGGATCAGTGCGCTGCCGTAGCGACGGATTCCCGCTTTGTCACCGAAGGCGTCTTTCAAGCAGCGTCCCAAGGCGATGCCAGTATCTTCAATGGTATGATGGCCGTCCACATCAAGATCGCCTTTGGCGTTGACATAAAGGTCAATACCGCTGTGCTTGGCAAAAAGCGTCAGCATATGGTCAAAAAAACCGATACCTGTATTGATTTCACCGGTGCCTTCCCCGTCGAGATTGAGACGGATCTCCACCGACGTTTCATTGGTCTTTCTTACAATCGCCGCTGTTCTCATTGGATCACCTCTATGAGATATATTCTTCCACGGCATCGAGGAACCTGCGCATATCACTACGGTTGCCAATGGTGACACGGAGGTAATCGCCGATCCGCGGCCCTTGGAAATGCCGTACGACGATCCCATGTTCCCTCAGATACTGGAACATGGCTTCGGTATCGGCATTCCAATAATGAATCATAATAAAATTAGTTTTCGAGGGCAGTACGTCAAACCCCATACTGCGCAAAGCAACGCTGACCCCTTGCCGCGTGGCGGCAATGCGCCGGCATCGTTTTTCGATCACAGCGCTGTCTTCGATGGCGGCTAGAGCCCCTGCCTGGGCAAGACGATCCACCGGATAAGAATTAAAAGAATTTTTTACTCGATTCAACCCTTCGATCAACTCGGCGCTGCCAATGGCAAAGCCGACGCGCAGCCCCGCCAAGGAGTGGGATTTGGACATAGTCTGCACCACCAGTAAGTTGGGATACGTTTCGATCAAAGGCACGGCGCTTTCGGCACCGAACTTTACATAGGCTTCGTCGATCAGTACCACACGGTTGGGATTTGCCTTGAGGATCTCTTCTATATCGTCACGGCTTAAGGCGATGCCCGTAGGGGCGTTGGGATTGGTAATCACAACGCCACCGTTTTCTTTGCGGAAACCGTCAATATCCACGGTAAAATCCTCTTTGAGGGGAACCGTCTCATAATCAATTTCAAAATATCTACAATAGACAGGGTAAAAGCTGTAACAAATATCGGGGAAGAGAATCGGCTTCCCTTTCTCAAAAAATGTATCAAAGGCAAAGGCCAGCACTTCATCGGAACCGTTGCCCACAAATACATTTTCCGCCTTGACTCCTACATACTTAGCGAAGGCTTCCCGCAACGCCGTAGCCTCCGGATCGGGATAAAGCCGTAGATCACCGCAGTTGGCAGCGGCAATAGCGTCCCGCACTGCACGGGTGGGCGGATAGGGATTTTCATTGGTATTCAGCTTCACCAATTTTTTACTTTTGGGCTGTTCCCCGGGAATATAGGGTTCCAGCCCTTTGGTTTTTTCGTTCCAGAATCTACTCATAATAATACTCGATTCATTCAAGATTTATTTTCTAATCTCAGCGGATCTGGCATGGGCCGTCAATCCCTCTGATTTGGCAAAACGACTGACATCATCTTGAACCGCCAGGAACGCCTCTTTATTATAACAAAGAATAGTAGTTTTTTTCATGAAATCCATGGTATTCAAAGGCGAAGAAAAACGAGCCGTCCCGATGGTGGGCAGAACGTGGTTGGGCCCTGCCATATAGTCCCCCAGCGCCTCAGGCGTATAGTGTCCCAGGAACAAAGCCCCTGCGGTTTTAGGTTTGTGAATATAAGCCAGAGGATTATCAATGGAAAGTTCCAAGTGCTCCGGCGCTACGATATTAGCGACGTCAAAGCACTGATCGAGATCTTTACAGATAATAATCGCGCCGTAATCATCCCAGGAGGCTCTGGCGATTTCATACCGTTCTAAGGGCTGCAAAGCAGCTTCCACTTCATCCTCCATGATTTTGTAAAGATTTTCATCGCAGGTAACAAGGACGGCAGAAGCAAGTTTATCATGTTCCGCCTGAGAAAGAAGATCCGCTGCCAACCATTTAGGATTGGTGCTGCTGTCGGCAATGACGCAGATCTCGCTGGGACCGGCGACCATATCGATGCCGCACTGTCCGAAAACGATCTTTTTGGCAGTGGCCACAAAGGCATTGCCGGGACCGGCAATTTTATCCACTGCGGGAATCGTTTCGGTACCATAAGCCAAAGCGGCAATGGACTGAGCGCCGCCGACTTTATAGATTTCTTTTACGCCGGCAATCTTGGCCGCCACTAAGGTGACGCCGGGGATGGATCCGTCGGCCGAGGGCGGCGTTACCATCACGATATTTTCCACCCCTGCGACTTGAGCAGGGATTGCATTCATCAAAACTGAGGAAGGAAGGGGCGTTTTGCCGCCGGCACCGCCGGGTACATAGATCCCCACCGTTTGCAGCGGCTGGATTAGCATCCCCAAAGTCGTGCCGTCCTCCTTCTGTTCAAACCAAGAATTTTCCATCTGCTTGGCATGGAAATAGCGGATATTTTCCGCCGCTTTTTCAATGGACCCCAAAAGTTCTTTGTCGATGGCAGAAAAAGCCTCGTCAATCTCTTTTTCACTTACTTTCAGGTCATGAACATCGCAGCCGTCGAATTTCGCATTGTAAAAACGCAAGGCGTCGTCGCCTTCGGCGCGTACCTTGGCAATGATATCTTTTACAATCCCTTCCACATCGCTGCTGTTATTTTCTTTCCTCATTTCCAGGAATTCTTCTAATTCACTGTAATCTGAGGATGTTCTAAAATCAAATCTGCGCATTTCAGTTACCTCGCTTTAATAATTGTTCTTTGAACGATTCGATCAATTGGATGATCCGATCATTTTTCGTTTTCATGCTGACCTTATTTACCACCATGCGGGCGCTGATGGGGCAAATATCCTCTAAAACCACGAGACCGTTGGCATCTAACGTAGCACCGCTTTGAACGATATCTACAATCACATCGGCCAAGCCCACCAAAGGAGCCAATTCCACGGAACCGTTGATCTTAATGATCTCCACCCGCTCCTTCTTTTCTTCACGAAAATATTCTTGAGCTACATGAGGGTATTTTGTCGCCACCTTTTTGCGGTGGATCGAGTCCAGAGAATCCTTTAATTCCGGAGGACCGGCCACACTGAATTTACAGGCGCCAAAGCCCAAATCCAACACTTCGTATAGATCGCGGTGTTCCTCTAGCAGGGTATCCTTGCCGACGATACCAATATCGGCAGCGCCGTACTCCACAAAGGTGGGAATATCTGAAGGTTTTCCTAAGAAGAAACGAACGGTTTTCGTTTCATCAAAAAGGATCAACTTCCGCTCCGGATTATCGAACTCCGGGCAGTGGATCCCACTTTTCTCAAAGAAATCCATGGAGAGGTCGGCCAAACGCCCTTTGGCAAGAGCGACATTCAAATATTCCATAATTATTCCTCCTCCCGATACATGGCAGGGATGCCGTCTCGTTTCAGGGCTTCCATCAAATAATTTACATTAACGGAAAACCCTGTGGCAGGAGAAGGCTCTCCGAATTTCGCAACCAGGTCGTCGTACCGTCCACCGGATAAAATGGGCATCCCCATACCGGGCACGAACCCCTGATAAACGAGGCCCGTATAATAATGCAATGTAGGGACCATACCCATATCAATAGCGATCCAGGAGAGGCAGTTCGCCTTTTCCAGGTATGTGAGAACATCGCCGAGATTTCTTAAAGCATTACGGGAACATTCCCCCAAGTCCAGTTTTTGCAGACGCTCCAGCAACTCTACACCACCGTAAAGATAGGGCAATTCCACTACGGCTGTTTTTAAATCTCCCTGTAATCCCAGAGATTCCACTTCTTTTTCCAGGCCCAGAAAGTCCTTTTTATCCACCAGTTGGCGAACGATTTCCACAGCGGAATCATCAAGACCGCTGTCAGCCATCAGCCCCTTGAAATAATCGATCTGATTTAACTCGATGGTAAAGTCGGTAAGCCCTGCGTTTTTCAGGCTTTCAATGGCAGTGACGATCAGCTCACCATCGGCAGAAGGATCCCCAATACCGATGATCTCGCAACCGGCCTGGGTAAATTCTTTTAAGTCCAGATAGCGGTCTTTTTTATTGCGAAAAATATTTTGGCAATAACAAACATTGAAAGGACGGATTTCTTTATACTTCGTCGCCGCCACCCGGGCGACAGGAACAGTTAGATCAGGCTTTAATACAAGAATGCGACCTTCTTCGTCGAAAAATTTCACCATATTTTCCTGAGAAATGATATCTTTTTGGCCGCTGAAAGAATCAAAAAACTCAATGGACGGCGTGGCGATTTCATGGAAATGGCGGTGTCGAAACGTAGTCATCATCGTATACTCCAGCTTCCGCTTCATAAATGAATCTTCAGCCAGAATGTCCTGTACACCATCGGGGATATAAAGTTTCCATTTCATGCTGAGATATCCTTTCTTCTACATTTCCCCATTGCCTATTTGAGAGTGGAGAAACCATAATATTAAGAAATTATACCACAAAACTGTGAAATAATGCAACGGTAAGACTATGAAATTTCTGCACCCTTTTTGATGTAAACGCATACCATACCATGAGAATTTACCATCCGTTGACCGGGGACGTCTGTGTTTTGAAACACCGTTGCGCTTTGGCAACGAAAGGTATGGAAAAGAGGAGAAAATATGGATTGGTTTTTATCGTTGCCTACGCCGCTCCAAGGATTCCTGGCGGGGCTCATCGCCTGGATTCCGGCGTCTGTCGGTGCTGCTATGGTATTTCCCTTCCGCAATTTAAGCCCAAAATTGATGAACGGTATGCTCGGACTGGCCGGCGGCATTATGTTGGCTGCGTCGTTTTACTCTTTGTTAAATCCAGCCCATAGTCATGCCGAAGCCATGGGACTGAATCCCCTGATTCCCGTGATGTGCGGTTTTATTGCCGGGGTGCTATTTTTACTTTTTGCTGATAAAGTCGTCCCCATCCGAGGGCTCCGGGAAAAATGCGCCAAGCATCTGCGTCGCCATTTTGGGAAAAATGCCCTGTTGTTTATTGCCATTACCCTCCATAATATTCCCGAAGGATTGGCCATTGGGGTCGCTGTGGGGGCAGCAGTTACCTCCGATACCATGGTGGCTGCTTTGGCCTTGGCTCTGGGAATTGGGATTCAAAATTTTCCCGAAGGCGCCGCTGTTTCACTCCCTTTACGGCGCGACGGTTTTTCCGCCAAGCGATCATTTTTTTTCGGTCAAATATCTTCTTTCATGGAAACCATTTCCGCAGTATTGGGGGCGATTCTCACAGTATCCTGTAGCGCTATTCTTCCCTATGCCCTGGCCTTTGCTGCCGGCGCCATGATCTACGTGGTTTTCGCGGAAATCAATCCCGAAGCCCATTCTGGAGGAAACAAAAAAACCGTGGCAGCCTTATCAATGCTGGGATTTGCCGTCATGATGTTTCTCGATTTATGGCTCGGTTGAACCTTTTTCCCAGGCTTCGATAAGGGCTGTAACACCTTGGCGGAGACGTTGATCCTGCCAGCCCGCATAACCCGCGATCACCGTATTCTGAAGTGCTTCAGCGGGATCAATATAGTAGCGGGAGAGCCCGTTCAGGGAAATGCCGCGTCTGCGAGCTTTGGCCACCAATTCATGTTCTGTCATTCCCTGGACTCTCAACAACAAATGCATCCCTGCGTCCTCGCCAAAGATCTCTACTTTGGAGCCGAGGGCGCTTTTTTTTATAGTTTCAATAAAAATGTCTCTCCGCTTTTTATAGAGGTTTCTGCTGCGGTTCAAATGGCGCTCCAAATAGCCGTCGCCAATAAAATCACGCAAAACCCGCTGTTCAATGGAAGAAACGGTACAAGCATAAAACAGGAGCCGAGCCTCGTATTGCTCCAATAACGTCAAAGGCAAAACCATGTAGGCGATACGGAAAGACGGAGCAAGAATTTTGGCAAAGGTTTTAATATAGATCACCCTGCCATTGTGATCCATCTCCGCAAGGGCAGGGATAGGGCGCCCCTCGTAGCGAAATTCACTGTCATAGTCGTCCTCGATGATGTAGCGGTTGCCGCCGTTGGCCCAACGGAGCAATTCCCGCCGCCGTTGGGCCGTGGTAACAATCCCCAAAGGGAAATGGTGGGACGGCGTCACATGAAGGACTTCCACCGAAGTACGTTCCAATGCGCTAAGACTGATTCCCTCCGCTTCCACAGGAAGGTAGGATACGGGACAGTCGAGACTATGTAAAATTTTAGATACTTTTTGATATCCCGGGTTTTCCACTCCATAACAACAGCGGTGGCCCAGAAGCTGGATGATCAAGGTAAAAAGGTATTCCCACCCCGCACCAATGACGATCTGTTCAGGCAATACATCCATGCCTCGAAACCGACGCAGATATTCTGCAATGGTTTCCCGCAACTCATAAAGCCCTTTGGGATATGCAGTTTCCAGCAGTTCTTTGCCTCCTTCGCTTAAAACTTTTCGGGTCAGTTTGGCCCAGACAGAAAAAGGAAAGGCTTCAGGGTCCACGCGATCGGTACGAAAATCATAGAGGAAAGGAGACAGTCCTGTCTTTTCCCGTAGCAGTTTGGGACGTAAGGGAGGCCGTACCCTTTCCAGCGGTTGGATTTCTGCAGCATAGCAACCGCTTTTCATTTTTGTTTCAATGTACCCCTCAGCCTTTAGTTGGGCATAAGCCGTTTCCACCGTACTGAGACTCACCTTTAAATACGATGCCAATCTCCGTTTGGAGGGAAGCTTCTCTCGGGGAGCAACATCACCCGATTCAATGGCGTGGCGTATATGGCGGTAAATTTGTTGATACAATGGCTCTTTGGAGGAAGTATCCAAAGAAATGGTAAGCAAGATTTTCCCTTCTTTCATCTGACATGGTTAAAAAATATAAATCTGGATATTGAGATCATATCAGTTGTTATTATAATAGGGAAGAAAACAAAGGAAGTCAACCAATAATTATTAAATTGAGAAAAGAGGCATGAAAAATGAGTGAAAACCGTTATGAGTTAAACAAAAATTTAGCCCAAATGTTAAAGGGAGGCGTCATTATGGACGTTACCACACCAGAACAGGCCAAAATTGCGGAAGAAGCCGGAGCCTGCGCAGTGATGGCACTGGAACGTATTCCCGCCGATATTCGCGCCGCCGGCGGTGTATCGAGAATGAGTGACCCCAAAATGATTAAAGGCATTCAAAATGCGGTATCCATTCCCGTCATGGCCAAAGTCCGTATCGGTCATATGGTTGAAGCCCAGATCTTGGAAGCCATTGAAATCGATTACATCGATGAAAGCGAAGTCCTCTCCCCTGCCGATGATGTGTACCATATTGATAAGACCAAGTTCCAAGTTCCCTTTGTTTGCGGCGCCAGGGATCTCGGAGAAGCATTGCGTCGGATTCAGGAGGGCGCATCCATGATTCGCACCAAAGGGGAACCCGGCACCGGAGATGTAGTACAGGCTGTACGACATATGCGTCTCATCATGTCCGAAATCCGAAAAGTCCAAAATATGAGAGAAGACGAATTATTTGAAGCCGCCAAACAGTTACAGGTCTCTTACGATTTGATTCGCCACATCCATGAAAACGGCAAATTGCCCGTGGTCAACTTTGCCGCCGGCGGCGTTGCGACACCGGCGGACGCCGCCTTAATGATGCAACTGGGAGCAGAAGGAGTCTTCGTAGGATCGGGGATTTTCAAATCGGGGAACCCGCAGAAACGCGCCAATGCCATTGTCAAAGCCGTGACCAATTATAACGACCCCAAAATCTTGGCGGAATTGTCCGAAGATCTCGGTGAAGCCATGGTAGGTATCAATGAAAACGAAATCGAAATACTCATGGCGGAACGGGGAAAATGATTGACATTGCTGTTTTAGCAGTACAAGGCGCATTCGAAGAACATATTAAACACCTAAAAAAACACGGGGTCAACGGCTTTGAGCTGCGACAAAAAAGTGATCTAGACCGCCCTTTCGACGGACTGATCCTTCCCGGGGGAGAAAGCACTGTCATGGGAAAACTCTTGCACCAACTAAAAATGTTCGAACCGCTGCGGGAAAAGATTCGCCAAGGACTGCCGGTGTTCGGTACCTGTGCCGGGCTCATCCTTTTGGCAAAAACCATTGAAAAAGACGACACTGTTCACTTCGGGGTTATGGATATCACAGTACGTAGGAACGGCTACGGCCGTCAACTGGGAAGTTTCCGCAGGACAGCCCCGATGTCCCCCTTAGGAGAGATCCCCATGGTATTTATCCGTGCTCCATACATTGTTTCTGTTTCGGGTAAAACTGAAGTTTTGGCAACGATCGATGAACGGATCGTAGCAGCCCGAGAGGGAAATATGCTGGTGACATCCTTTCATCCGGAACTTACCGATAATTTTTCTGTTCACCGCTATTTCCTTGATACGATGGTTAGACCGCATCTGTCGGATTAAGACCGTTTTTCCACCATTCCAAAAACCTATTTACAAGGTTTTTGGAATTTTTATTTTATCTTATATTTTTACATAAAATTTTGCTTCCATTTACAATATGAATCTGCTATAATATTTCTGTTTTCATTATTTTCAATTTTAATATAAATATTAGAAGCATAAAGGTTTTTGGTAAGAGTTATGGTATTCAGCAGCATTATTTTCCTTTTTTATTTCCTTCCAGCGGTGCTGTTATGTTACTTTCTCGTCCCGCGAAAATATTTGAGACTGCGCAATGCAGTTTTAATTTTGTTCAGCCTGTTTTTTTATTTTTACGGCGAACCCAAGGGCATTTTTGTCATGATTGTCTCCATTGTCATCAATTATCTCGGGGCAATTTTCATTGACAAATGCAGTGGCAGAAAGAAAAAACTATTTTTAATCTTGACCATTGCCATGAATTTGGCAATTCTTTGTTATTATAAATATAGCACTTTCTTTCTCGATAATATCAACCAACTTTTCCAAAGTCATATCCACGTTCCTGAAGTCGTGATGCCCATTGGTATCTCCTTTTTTACCTTCCAGGGAATGAGCTATGCTTTTGACGTCTATTATCGGACTGTGGAAGTACAAAAAAACCCCTTCCATGTCGGGCTTTATATTTCCCTATTTCCCCAATTGGTAGCCGGCCCCATCGTACGGTATCAGACTGTAGCCGAGGAAATCAGTTGCCGCAACACCTCTTTAGAAGATGTTAGTGCAGGCATTCGGCAATTTATTTTTGGCCTAGCAAAAAAGGTGCTTTTAGCCAATCCTTTGGGACTTGTGGCCACGGAAATATTCTCCCAAAATATTGCTACCATGGCGCCGCTGACAGCCTGGATGGGAATCATCGCTTTTACATTTCAAATATTTTTTGATTTTGCCGGCTACTCTGATATGGCCATTGGTCTGGGAAAAGTGTTTGGGTTTCACTTTCCCAAAAACTTTGATTTCCCTTACATCTCCCGTTCAATCACGGAATTCTGGCGGCGATGGCATATGTCTTTGGGCCAATGGTTCCGCGATTACGTTTATATCCCTCTGGGAGGGAACCGTAAAGGACTTCCCCGCCAACTGGTTAATATCCTCATTGTTTGGCTATTGACGGGTTTTTGGCACGGGGCATCATGGAATTTTATTTTATGGGGTCTCTATTTTGCCGCGATCCTCGTCCTGGAAAAAATCTTTTTACTCCGCTGGTTGGATAAAGTATGGCAACCAATACAACATATTTACGCACTATTTTTAATCGTAATCGGCTGGGTGATATTTCAATTTCCTACCTTCCATGAAATCTTTGCCTATCTCACGGCTATGTTTGGGCTCAATGAAGGCGGAGACTCTATCAACCTTGCTGTTTATTTTTGGAAAGAATATCGTTTTGAATGGATTTTTGCGGCAATCTGCTCTCTTCCCATTTTTTCTGCTTTGTGGAACAAATATCGGGGAAGTCAGAAGTTCATGCTAATTACCAACCTTTTTACCATCATTTTACTGATACTGTCCGTATTGTCTCTGGTAGGTTCTACCTTTAATCCCTTTATTTATTTCCGTTTCTAAAGGCAGGCTAAATTGATATGAAACGTTTCAACGAATTAGTTGTGATTGTTGTTTTTCTTATGATCATATTCGCAATTCCGATCTTGTCCTGTTTTGGGAAAGATAAGGTATGGGATTTTTACGAGTTCCGATCAATGACCCAAATCGAACAAGTAAGAAATGAATTATCCACCCAAAGCCTTCAGTCCGGCGCCCTTTTCCAAACTTTGGAATCTTATCTTTCCGATCAAATCTTTCAACGAGACGCAATCCTGGCCAGCAAAACTTGGCTGGATCTTAATATATTCCAGCGTCCAGTGGTCAATGATATTTATACCGGTCAGAAAGCCCTGGTCTCTGCGAACCCGGACACGGGAGGGAATCGAAACGACCTTTTGGCGACCATACAGTATTTTGGCTATTTAAACGATTTAGTTACATCCTATGGCGGTACCTTGTTAATCGTCAATGTGCCCCATCAAAGCTCTGCATTCCGTGAAGAATACCCTGAATATTTAGAGATCGATTATACCTCAATGGATCAGGATAATCAGTGGATGGCCAAAACCCTCGAAACCATGGGAGTCCCCTATTTGGATATGTCCTCGTCCCTTTTGCCAGACTATGAAAAATACTATTCCCACAATGATCACCACTACAATCTCTTTGGCGCTTACGAAACCTATCTTGCCGTCATGGAGCGTCTGACACCGGTTTTAGGGGATCTTCCTATTTTTACGGAAGATCAATTCACTTGGAAAGAGCTTTCGGAATATGATTATTACGGCTCCCGAAACAGAAAACTTTATATGCTTTCACCCTTTCCGGAACACGGTGTATATTATGAAGAAAAAAACCATTTGCCCTTCCGCCGGTATGATGACAACAAAGAAACAGAAGCTACCGTGTTCCACATCGATGAAGATGCTGAGAACCCTCGGATCAACTACAGCCTTTATATGAACGGAGACAATCCAAAGACCCGTATTGAAACGGATCGGGAGGAGCTTCCGGATCTGCTAATTTTTGGAGATTCTTTTACCAATGCTTTTGAAACCTTTGCCTATCACAGCTTTAACACTATGACATCGCTGGATTTTCGCTATTACGAAGGAGAGACCCTTACTCATTACATTATGGAAAATCGCCCCGACGCGGTGGTCTGTATTAAAGATAACACCTCTTTCTATAATCTCAGCGGTATGGGAGCGAGGTACGGGCAACGGTAACGACCAAATAAAATATTTTAACGTAAAATTTATAAAAATAATACTTTACAAATCCAAACCATTGTGTTATGATGATCGCAATATCAAGTAAGGAGAATTTCTCATGGCTCATTTATATGCCACAGCTGAATACGGCTATTTTTACTTTACCTACTTTTTTGGTAAAGTTTATTCGTCGTGTTTTGCTGCATCATAATATTTGAGTTCTTGGTATATTAAGGTGACTAGAACCGCAGCAAACGCGCTGCGGTTTTTTTGTTCCTTTGATTTCTGTTTTCAATTATTTTCATATTACTTATTTTACGGAGGTATGAACCATGATTTTACTTTTAAAAAGAAACACCGAACAGCAACAAATCGAACACCTTATGGAATGGCTGAAAGGTCTTGGTTTAGAGACCCATTTAGTTAAAGGAAAATTCCAAACCATTTTAGGACTCATCGGCGATACCACCGCAGTGGACATTGATTTACTCAATGGACTCGACATTGTGGAAGACGTCAAACGGATTCAAGAACCCTATAAAAATGCCAACCGCAAATTCCACCCCGACGACACTGTGGTGGAGATCGGCGACATTAAGATTGGCGGTGGAAATTTCCAAGTAATCGCAGGACCTTGTTCCGTGGAATCAGAAGAACAACTCACCGGCATTGCCAAAAGCGTCAAAGCCTCCGGTGCGGGAATGCTTCGCGGCGGCGCCTTCAAACCCCGTACATCTCCCTATGCTTTCCAGGGACTTCGCGGCGAAGGATTGGAACTTTTGGAAAAGGCCAAAGCAGCGACGGGACTGCCTATCGTAACGGAAATCATGGATGCCTCTCACTTACCCATGTTCGAAAATGTCGATGTGATCCAGGTGGGCGCAAGAAATATGCAAAATTTCGAACTGCTGAAACGACTCGGCAAGGTAGATAAACCGATTCTTTTGAAACGTGGCCTTTCCAGCACCATTCAGGAACTCCTGATGAGTGCAGAATACATTTTAGCCGGCGGGAACAGCAATGTCATCCTGTGCGAACGAGGAATCAGAACTTTTGAAACTTACACCAGAAACACCTTAGATATTTCCGCGGTTCCCGTCTTAAAAGAACTGACCCACCTTCCCGTGATCATCGATCCCAGCCACGCCTCGGGTATGGCTCGCTTGGTCAAACCGTTGTCCCTGGCCGCCGTAGCCGCCGGAGCAGATGGTCTCATTATTGAAGTACACAATGACCCCGCCCACGCTCTGTGCGACGGTCCCCAATCCCTGACACCGGAAGCCTTTGACGAACTGATGACCCAGATTCGCACCTTGCTTCCTTTGATCCAAGCGCAAAAATAAGAAAGGCGGCACCTTCCATGAACATCGGTATCATTGGCCTGGGGCTCATTGGCGGCTCCATGGCCAAGGCCATCAAAGCTTATCGTAACGACGTTATTTTCGGCGCAGATCACAATGAAGATGTCATTGTCCAAGCCATGTCTGACGGCGTCATTGCAGGAAAGCTCAACGAAGAAACGATTCCCCAATGTGATTTCATCTTTATCGCAATCTATCCCGAAGCGGCAGTGGCATATCTCACCTCTATCGCCCCTCAGATTCGGAAAGAGACCGTGGTGGTAGACGGTTGCGGCGTCAAACGCTTTGTTTGCGACGCGATGCGACCTGTATCTGAAGCATATGGATTTACCTTTATCGGCGGCCATCCCATGGCCGGGATGGAAGTGGCGGGGTACGAAAACGCAACGCCGACGCTATACCGCGGCGCCTCTATGATTCTGACCCCATATGCCGAAACTCCCCGCTATGCCGTAGATCGTGTGGGAGAATTCTTTCTCACTTTGGGGTTTGGCCATATCGAAGTCACCACGGCAAAACGTCATGACCGTAACATCGCCTATACCTCCCAACTGGCTCACGTCGTATCCAACGCCTATGTCAAAAGCCCCGGTGCAGTAATCCATCGAGGATTCTCCGCCGGCAGTTTCAAGGATCTGACTCGCGTGGCTCGGCTAGAAGAAACCATGTGGACTGAATTATTTCTGAAAAACGGAGACTATCTTGTCAAGGAAATTGAAACCATCATCGGTCATTTGCAGGAATACGCAGACGCCATCAAAAAAAATCAAACTGAGACCCTCTGCCGTCTGTTAAAAGAGGGACGAGAACGGAAGGAAATGGTGGATCCCTTATGAGAAGCTTGACCATTCACGCCCATACCCCTTATAATATTTATATTGGGAATCACATTTTAAACGATCTGGGCAAAGCTGTGGCGAAAGAATTTTCTCCTTGTACCGCTGCAATCATTACCGACGATATCGTTGCCAATCTTTATTTGGATAAAGTGAAAAACTCCCTGGAACGGCAGGGATTTCAGGTGATTACCTTTTCATTTCCCAATGGGGAACACTCCAAAAACCTCACTATTTACGGAGAAATCTTAGAATTTTTGGCGGGAAAACAGCTGACCCGCGGAGACCTTATCGTCGCTTTGGGCGGCGGCGTTGTCGGCGATATGGCAGGATTTGTCGCTGCCAGCTATTTACGTGGGATTCCTTACATCCAGGTGCCTACCACCTTTTTGTCGGCCATTGATTCATCCGTCGGCGGGAAGACCGCCGTTAATCTCAAAGCGGGAAAAAATCTGGCCGGCGCTTTTTATCAGCCTTCCCTGGTATGGTGCGACTACGAGACCCTCAAGACCCAGACTTACGACCGATTTGCCGACGGCATTGCCGAAGCGGTAAAATACGGTGTCCTCGGTGATAAGGAATTGTTCCGTATGCTGCGGGAAGAAGATCTCTGGGAGCAAATGGAACCCATCATTCTCCGATGCCTGACGATGAAGGAACGACTGGTGCGAGAAGATGAATTTGACCGCGGCGCCCGCCAGCTTCTGAATCTTGGCCACACCCTGGGTCATGCCATTGAAAAAGAAAGTGACTTCACAATCACCCACGGCCATGCCGTGGCCATCGGTATGGTGCTCATCGCCAAAGTCGCTAAGGCTCAAGGGATTTCCGAGATGGACTGTGCGGCTCCTATCATTGAAGTTTTGCAAAAGCACCACCTCCCGATCGAAAGCCCGTATCCCATCGATACTTACCTTGATACTATAAAAAATGATAAGAAACGCAACGGCGATTCCATCCAGTTTGTCGTGCCGAAAACCATCGGCCATTGTGCGCTCCACGCCGTTGACGTCAATAAAATGGAAGCGTTTTTACAACCGATTGGAGAATCATAATTCTATGGATATACGAATCACACCAACCAAACTCAGTGGTACGGTCAAAGCCATTGCCTCAAAATCCGACGGACACCGCATTTTGATCTGCGCTGCTTTGGCCGATCGCCCTACCACCGTCTTGCTAGATACTTGGTCCAAAGATATGGAGGCCACACTGAATGTTGTTACCGCCATGGGAGCGAAAGCCCATTGGGTCGATACCAATCATTTGCGCATCGATCCCATCGACGAAATACCCGCCACCGCAACGCTGGACTGCGGCGAGAGCGGTTCCACCCTGCGCTTTTTGTTTCCCGTTGCCGCCGCTTTGGGTAGCAACGGTTTTACATTTACCGGCCGCGGCAAACTGCCCCAACGGCCCATGGAACCACTGCGTTCCGAAATCGTCAGCCATGGCGCGCTGTGCAAAGGGGCAATGCTTCCCATGACAATCTCAGGCCAACTCCACGGCGGCAACTACACACTGCCGGGAGATATCAGTTCCCAATACGTTTCAGGACTCCTCTTTGCTCTTCCTCTACTGTTGGAAGACAGTGTCATTCACCTGGCATCAAAACCGGAATCCGAAGCATACATTGCAATGACCCTGTCTACGTTGTCTCAATTCGGTATCAAAGTAGAACAAAAAGGGAACGATTATCATATCTTGGGACGGCAGCAATACCGCTCCCCCGGAACCATCACCGTAGAAGGAGATTGGTCCAATGCTGCCTTTTGGCTGGGAGCAGGCGCCATAAGCGATACGATGACCGTAACCGGACTCGATTTCCGATCCAGGCAAGGAGACAAAGCGATGGTAGATCTGATGGAGGCCATGGGCGCCGAAGTGACCAAAAAGGGAAACAGCGTCACCGTGAGCCCCGGCTCTCTCCACGGCATCACCATCGACGCCCGGGAAATTCCGGATCTCGTCCCCATCCTCTCTGTGGTGGCCACCGCAGCTCAGGGAGACACTAAAATCACCAACGCAAAACGTCTCCGTCTGAAGGAATGCGATCGCTTGGCTGCCATAAGCCAATGTCTCAACGCCTTGGGAGGAAACGTAGTGGAACTGGAAGACGGATTGATTATCCACGGAAAAACTTCACTGAAGGGAAATACGGTATCTGGGTTCAACGATCATCGCATCGTCATGTCCATGGCTATGGCGGCTCTCATTTGCCAGAGCGATATTACAGTGGAGGGAGCGGAAGCCGTGGATAAAAGCTACCCCACCTTTTTTGAAGATTACCGGCAGTTGGGAGGGAAAGCCCATGTCCTCTGAATTCGGAAAAAACATCAAGTGTACAATCTTCGGGCAGTCCCATTCCGAAGCCATGGGTGTCGTCATTGACGGACTGCCTCCGGGAGAAATCGTCGACGAAAACCGCATTCGGGAGTTCATGGCACGTCGGGCACCAGGACGAACCCCCTGGTCCACGTCGAGAAAAGAAGCAGATCTCCCCAGAATCGTATCGGGTGTATTCATGGGGAAGACCTGCGGCGCCCCTTTGACTGCCATCATCGAAAATACCAATACCCGTTCAAAGGATTACGAAAAGACGAAGGATATTCCCCGCCCGTCCCACGCCGATTATCCTGCCCACATCCGTTACAACGGTTTCGAGGACTACCGCGGCGGCGGCCATTTCAGCGGCCGCCTCACAGCACCCCTTTGTTTTGCCGGGGCACTCTGCAAGGATATTTTGGCAAAACGGGGCATTTTTATCGGCAGTCACATTGCTGCCATCGGCGGCATTCAAGATCAGCCCTTTGACCCCGTTTCCGTCACCAGAGAGGAACTGGAATTTCCTGCAAAAATGGAATTCCCCGTCAACAATACCAATGTCGGTGATACCATGATCGCCAAGATCATGCTGGCCAAGGAAAAGCAGGATTCCGTCGGCGGCATCATTGAGGGATGCGCCATCGGCGTTCCGCCGGGACTGGGCGATCCCATGTTCGACGGCCTGGAAAATGCCTTGGCTAAGGCAGTTTTCGGCATTCCCGCCGTTCGGGGCGTAGAATTCGGCATGGGATTTGAAGCCGCATCGAAATTAGGTTCCCAACACAATGACGCCTACGAATACGATGGCGATATACTGAAAACAAAAACCAACCGCCACGGCGGCATCATCGGGGGCATCTCTACGGGAATGCCTATCATCATGCGAATCGCCGTCAAACCGACGCCATCCATTGCACGTCCTCAGCAAAGCGTTAATTTCCACGACAGGACTTCGCAAGAACTGGTAATTGAGGGGCGCCACGATCCCTGTATCGTACCGCGAGCCGTACCGGTTTTAGAATCGGTGATGGCAATTACGATTTTAGATTATCTCATGGAGGAGTGAATTACCTATGGATCTAAATGAAGCACGAGAACAAATCGATCTCATCGACGATCAAATGGCCAAACTCTTTGAGAAACGCATGGATTTAGCCAAAGAGATTGGAACTTATAAACATGACAACAATCTTCCGGCGGTGAATCGTACCAGAGAACGGGAAATTATCAACCGCATCTCAAATGAGATTCATGAAGAATACGCAGGCTACAGTAAAACGCTATTCAATATGTTATTCGACTTAAGCCGCGCCTACCAAAACCGCTTTATCAATCCGGATCCCGCCATGGAGCGGGAAATCAACGAGGCCATCAAAAAAACGCCGCGTATGTTTCCCACCAAGGCGACAGTGGCTTGCCAAGGCGTAGAAGGTGCTTATTCGCAAATCGCCTGTGATAAAATCTTTCATATTCCCAATATCATGTACTTTCAGGAATTTGAAGGCGTTTTTCAAGGTGTGGAACAAGGGCTTTGTCGTTACGGCATTTTACCCATTGAAAACAGCACCGCAGGCTCAGTCAATGAAGTTTACGATCTGATGAAAAAATATAAATTCTATATCGTCAAAAGTCTGCGTCTCAAAGTTGACCACTCCCTTTTGGCCAAAAAAGGTGTAAAAATGGAGGATATCAAAGAGATCATCTCCCACGAACAGGCCATTTCTCAATGTTATAATTTCTTAAAACAAATGCCCGGTGTTAAGATCACTCTTTGTGAGAACACCGCCACTGCCGCGAGAATGGTTGCGGAATCTCCTAGAAACGACATTGCCGCGATCTCCTCCATCTATTGCGGCTCTCTCTACGGCCTGAATCTTTTAGGGGAAAACATTCAGGACAACGGCAGCAATTTTACCCGATTCATCTGCATCACCAAAGATCTGGAGATCTATCCCGGCGCCGATAAAATCAGTTTAATGCTGACAGTTCCCCACAGTCCTGGTTCCCTCTACCGGGTGATCACCCGTTTTTCTTCCCTGGGCTTAAATCTGACAAAACTGGAAAGTCGCCCCATTCCGGGAAAAGATTTTGAATTCATGTTCTATTTCGATATTGATGCTTCCTGTTACTCTGAGGATGTTCTGAAACTTCTCTGCCAGCTGGAAAGCGAACTGCCCCAGTTTGCTTATTTAGGAAGCTATTCAGAAATCTGCTGAAAGGAGTTTTGTTATGAAATATGGCTTAATTGGAGAAAGGTTGGGGCATAGTTTTTCTCCTGCCATTCACAGTATGCTGGGAAATGATGATTACGAATTAAAATCCCTGGCCCCCGATGACTTGGAAGACTTTATCAAACATGGAGAATACTGCGGTTTAAATGTGACCATCCCTTATAAACAAGCTGTAATGTCTTTTTGTGATGAAATTTCCCCCCAAGCACTCAGTATCGGCAGCATCAATACTTTGGTGCGGCGAGACGACGGAACTTTATACGGAGAGAATACCGATTATCTAGGATTTCTTCACATGGCCGAAAAGGCAAAAATTTCCTTTGAGAAAAAAAAAGTTGTCATCCTCGGTGACGGGGGAACCGGCCTCATGGCTCGAATCGCCGCCAGAGATCAGGGCGCGAGAGAGGTTGTCATGGTATCTTTGCACAGGGGAATCCGCTACGAAGATAAAAGCTGTTATCTTGACGCAGAGATTCTCGTCAACACCACACCGGTGGGGATGTACCCCAACAACGGAGAACTCCTTGTCCATCTAGAGGAATTTCATCATTTGGAAGGGGTGCTGGATGTCATCTATAATCCCCTGCATACAGCTCTCCTCTTACAGGCGAAAAAACGAAGGCTTCCCTACTCCAACGGTCTTTCCATGCTGGTGGAGCAAGCCCGTTGTGCGGCGGAACTATTCTTTCAGAAGCCCATCCCTAAAGAAAAAGGAGAAGCCATTTACCAGAGGATGCGCAAAGATTTCTCCAATCTCGTTATCATTGACAATATGCGTTTGGCCGAGCGGACTGCCAATCTATCAAAAAGAAAATTCCTTTATGACAGTTTTCCCGAGGCCATGGGCAAACAAAACGGCATCGTGATCGGCGCCGATTACCAAAGCGTGATGCTCAACCGTGACGCCTTTACCCAAAACGGCATTTTAATTTCCGCTTCGGAAAAAAGCGATAAATTACAGCCCGATATCTCTGTATCACGTTTAGAATGGAAAAATGCGTTGGAACAGATTCTAAGGAGCGTTTTATGAAGTTTTACATTATTCATGGCCCCAACATCAATTTATTGGGATTGCGAGAACCTACCATCTACGGTAAGGAAAATTATGAAGCTCTGGTACAATTTATCAAAAACCAATGCGATGCAAAACAAATCGAATCAGTATTTTTTCAATCCAACCATGAGGGAGATCTTGTCGATTATATCCAAGCCGCCTATGGCGATGCCGACGGTATCATCATAAACCCCGCCGCCTACACTCACACCAGCGTTGCCATTCTTGACGCTCTGAAGGCAGTGGGCCTTCCCGCAGTAGAAGTCCATCTTTCCAATATTTATGAGCGTGAATCCTTTCGCCACCATTCTTATGCCGGAATGGCCTGTATTAAAACGTATTACGGAATGGGATTCGATGGCTATAAAGAAGCGATCGCTTATTTAAACGATTATATCAAAGGGCAAAATACGAAAAAGTCTGAAACTTAAAAGTTTCAGACTTTTTTGTTGACAAAAAACTATTTTTGATTATACCACTCATATAGTTGACTTTGTCAACAAAAATATCCGAAAGGTTAAAAATAATGAAAGACAATATCAAAGAATCAGATCTTATTACATCCATCCGAGGATTCAACCGATTTTATACCAACATCTTAGGATTATTAAATAAAGGTGTTTTACATTCTGATTATTCCCTAACAGAAGCACGAGTACTTTATGAAATCGGAAAACAAGATCACTGCAAAGCCAAATCATTATCTTCTCTGTTGGAAATTGATAAGAGTTATCTCAGCCGAATCTTAAACCGTTTTGAAGCATCGGGACTTATTCAAAGGGAACCGTCCTCCAGAGATAACCGTAGCAGCAATATCCGCATGACGGAGCAAGGACATCAATTATTGAATCAATTGGAAGAAGAATCCTATCGCCAAATTGAAAAAATGATAGAGCCCATAGAAGACGATGCAAAAAATCAGATCGTTGAATCCATGGCCGTGATCCGAAAATATCTCACCATTGCCACAGCAGATTTGGCTTTACGAAAATTTGAATCCGAAGATATCGACTATATCATCGCCCGCCAGCTTTCTTTATATAAAACGGAGCGGGGATTTGACTCCGACACATGGAACCGATACCTGATTGACGGTGTTCGTTCTTTTACCGACAATTTTAATGCCGAAAAAGAATCAATTTTTATTCTGGAATACCAGGGAGAACACGCAGGATGCATCGCCGTAAAAGATGATGGAAGTCACGTCGCACAATTGCGTTATTTTTTCCTGGAACCAGAGGTAAGGGGACTGGGCGCAGGGAAAAAACTTCTTGACCATGCTTTGGATTATTGTCGGGAAAAAGATTATCATCACGTTTTTTTGTGGACAGTTAGCGCGCAAAAGACAGCCCGCCATCTCTATGAAAAGCACGGATTTGTCATTACAGAGACCCGGGCTTCCAATGAATGGGGAACAGAAGTTTTGGAAGAACGGTGGGATACTGATTTATAAACGGAAACACTTGATATCATAAATCATTACAATGGATCACGAAAACAAAAAGCGTTTGGGGATATGAGACCAGCCCAAACGCTTTTCAACTTTATACAACAAACGCCATCAATCGCCAAAGGAGATATCCAGCATACGGGCGGTTTTAACCAGTTCTCCCATGGGATCTACGGATTTTTGCACGTGGGTTGCTTCCGCCATGGAAACAGTACGGATCTCTCCATTTCTCAAACAAACCATCCGATCTGAGACGCCATCCTTGGCAGCTTCCAGTGCCGCTACGCCATAGCGAGAGGAAAGAATGCGGTCAAAAGGAGCAGGGCTTCCTCCCCGTTGTAAATGCCCCAAAACAGTGGTACGAACCTCTAAATTACTAACCTTCTGGATCTCTGCTGCCAATACCTCACCAATACCGCCAAGGCGGTGAGTATTATAGGGGTTTCCCTGATTCTCCCCTTCCACTACTTGTTTTCCTTCAAATTGACAACCTTCCGATACGACGATAATACTGAAATGACTCCCCCGTTCCGCCCGGGCATGAACTTTTTTCAGAATCCCTTCAATGGTAAAGGGAATCTCAGGAATTAAGATAATATCTGCTCCGCCGGCCAGGCCCGCATAAAGCGAAATAAAACCAGCGTCACGCCCCATTAGTTCCAGGATCATAACGCGATGATGGCTTTCCGCAGTGGTGTGAAGTTTGTCGATGGCATCAGTAGCAGTATTGACCGCTGTTTCAAAACCAAAGGTTTGGTCAGTGGCAGAAAGGTCATTGTCGATGGTTTTGGGAACACCGACCACCTTTAAACCAAGGCCAGCCATTTCATGGGCAATATTCATGGTACCGTCACCACCAATGACAATGACCGAATCAAGTCCCATCTCTTCCACATTTGCCAAAAGCCGTTTACTTTCATCTTTATATACAACGCTGTCCCTTTCTTTCACCGGATAATGAAAGGGATTGTCACGGTTGGTCGTTCCTAAAATGGTACCGCCTTTGGGCAGAATTCCCTGGACATCGTGGGGAGTCAGCGTTTGATAACGTTTCTCCATCAGTCCTTTAAAGCCATCGTAAATACCAATAATCTCAATGCCTTCCCGATGGGCGGACTTTACAACACCGCGAATTACGGCATTTAATCCGGGGCAGTCTCCACCACCGGTAAGCACGCCTATTTTCATAAAGAGACCTCCTTTGCTCTCAAAGATTGCCTCTATTTTACCATAAAATAGGCGATTACACCACGCTTGTTTTTTGTAAAATTCCACTTTTTATTGATTGAAACCATTGATAAAAGATCCCTGTGTCCTTTCAAAGGCACAGGGATCGTATCATTTCTCTTCAATTTGGTTTTGTGATTCATTTCGTATTTAAACTGATTCCGACATATTACAACGGTTCTCAAATGGTTTTCATAATTTCTTTGCGCAGCCGCTTCATGATACGCTTTTCCAGGCGGGAAATATACGACTGAGAAATTCCCAATACATCGGCAACTTCTTTTTGGGTCTTTTCATTGCCTTCATCGTTTAGACCGTAACGCAGTTCCACAATCATCCGCTCTCGATCGGTGAGTTTTTCCATAGCCATGTGTAGTAATGCCTTATCCACCTCGTCTTCAAGGCCGCGAGAACAAAGATCGGGGTCCGTACCCATAATATCAGATAGTAACAGTTCATTTCCGTCCCAATCCACATTCAAAGGTTCATCGAAGGAAATTTCTCCCTTCGTTTTGCAGGTGCGGCGCAAAAACATCAATATTTCATTTTCTATACAGCGGGAAGCATAAGTTGCCAGCTTAATTTTTTTCGTGGGATCAAAGGTATTTACTGCCTTAATGAGACCAATAGTGCCAATGGATACAAGGTCTTCAATATTGATGCCGGTATTCTCAAAGCGGCGGGCAATATAAACCACCAAACGGAGGTTATGCTCAATGAGCGTAGACCGTACTTTTTCATCTCCTGTTCCCATGCGACTCAGAAGATCCCTCTCTTCCTCTGTGGTGAGGGGGGCGGGAAGGACATCGCTGCCGCCGACATAAAATACCGTATGCGGGTCACACCGTTCATATTTTGGAAAAAAAATTGAAAACACTTGCTGCAATCCATTGACTTCCATAGAAGCTTCCTCCTTATACCATATCCAGAATTGCAGGATTCACAATGCCGCGGCAATCTTCACGGGAGCCGATGGCACCATCATAGAGACAAACAACGGCATGGCGAATCACTGCATGTTTCCTTTGAGGTAAAATAATACATTGTGGGCAAAAGCCCAAAAGCATGCCGTTCCTTTTCCCAATGCTGGAAAAAGGAACCAAACGTAGGGAAAGGCCAAAATTTTTTTCTTCAGCCATGGTGAAAATTTTTGTTACGTCACTGTGTCCCCAATGGAGCCACGCCTGACGAAAATCCTTGGGCAAAATCTCCTCTACAGCATGATACTCCACAATGATCACAGGCCGTCCGGTCACAGGGTCCAATAATTCATTTCCCGTATCCATCAAAGCAGGCAGTGATGTTTTACGACCGCCTAAGACAATTTCCAAAGGTTCTGTCATCACACTGCGCCGCAGGTTCTTTTTTACATAGGAGGCGCCCCAGTATGAAAAGGCCAGAGCCAGTAAAAGAGCGGCGCCCAACCCCAACGCTGTATAAGGAAGTTGAGAATTTTGCCAACTCGTATCATGAACCAGCCATGTCAAAGCCATCACACCGCCGGCCATGGCAAAGCCAATCAAATAAAAATAAATAAAAGCAGTGATGAGCCGTGATCCTTTGGCTGGAAAAGCCAAAGAAACAATCAAAAAAGAAACAATTATTTTCCCAAAAATAGTGCGCAGCACCATCCAGCGAGCGGAAAGTGAAATGACTCCTATCATTGCCCCAAAAGCTGCGGCAAGGAAAACGCGCCATAGAGGTCCCGGGAAGTTGCCAAAGCGCTTAACGGCGATGAGCAATGCCAAGTCCAGGATAAAATTGGTGAGAAACAGCAGGTCCCCATAGACAACATAAGTAGTCATCCCGGATCTCCTTTCCCAAAACCATGATTCTATTATATCCCCGGTACAGTGGGAACTTTGTCGCTTATAGAAAATGAAAACAATAAAAAAAACGACAGGTTTTTCAAGACCTGTCGCATTGAATTACATATTTAGCCTTTAGAAATCATGGTGTTGTACCTAAGTAACCGATTACATCATAGAAAATCCGTAAAATCAACAAGAAAAATAAACGTGACACAAAAGAACCTTTGCATGGCACGCATTCATTCAGATGCTTCCTGTATTTCCATCTGCACACAGTGGCTATCATATTCATGATAATTTTTTCTAAAAAAATTTATTAAAGA
The DNA here is from genome assembly GCA_904420535.1 of Candidatus Cryptoclostridium obscurum. Taxonomy (GTDB): domain Bacteria; phylum Bacillota; class Dehalobacteriia; order UBA7702; family UBA7702; genus Cryptoclostridium; species Cryptoclostridium obscurum. The sequence continues at coordinate 7,568 of CAJFVQ010000068.1, read as the reverse complement.
GAAATAAAGAATAAAGCAGCCACCGGTTTCTCCTGCCAATGACTGCTTGTATTTACTAACGGCTGTTCAAGTTAAATCCTGTAAAATATCGACGGAACGCAATTTTCGATCCAGATGGAAATCCAACATATGCCTGGTCACTCTGGCCATCATTTTTTCGGTTTCTTTGCTGATTTTTAATCGTCCAATCTGCGGCAACTGGCTTTCGCTGTAATAAGTCAGAGCGTAAAGAGCCTGGGCGGAAACGGGATATCCTTCGCCGCATTCTTCGCCTACGATCCCTTCAAATCTTGGAGAAAGAAAGCCCTCTTTCAACGGCCTGCCGCAATGGATACAGCGGCGGAAGTTCGCTTCATATCCCAGAAGCCGCAAAAGATGAATCTCAAAATAATGGACTGCCAAGGCAGGTTCCAGCTCCGCCATAGAAGTGAGTACCTCATGGGCCAAATAAAAAAGTTCCGCGTTCGGTTCCCGCTCCGGTACGGAAGAGTCCAATAACTCCAATAAATAAGAACTGTAAAGATATGCTTTGGGATTTTCCCGAATATGAGAATATACCGATGTAGCCGCAGCTTGACTTACCGTGTCGAGATTACGTCCCCGATACAATAGAAGATGACAGCGATTTCCCAGTTGAAGATGGCCTTTCAATTTACTTGTTTGCTTTTTGATACCGCGTGCAATGGCCGATAGTTTTCCTTCTTCTCTGGAATAAAAGGTAAAAATGCGATGCCCCTCACCGTAATCCATGGCCTTCAGGACAATGGCATCCACCGAATAATAACGCGTCATAGTATCACATCCCCGTCGTCAACAGTGGAATAAAAAGCGACGCTAAAACAGAATAAATCACAAGCCCCAAAACATCAATGCTGGTGCTGATAAAGGGCGCTGACGCCACAGCGGGATCCACGTTGAGCCGTTTTAAGACCAGGGGAACAGCAGTCCCTACCGTAGCGGCAATAAACATATTGCAAATAAGGGTAATTCCCAATAAAATACCTAAAATTGCGCTGCCTTGCCATACCCAAGCCACCACAGCTAGAATTACGGCACAAAATAGACCGACAATCAGTCCCACACTGGATTCCTTCAATACGGTAGCAAAAAATCCCGATTTGGAAATCTGCCCTGTAGAAAGTCCTCGTACCGTAACAGTGGAACTTTGGGTGCCAACATTTCCCCCCATACCGCAAAGAAGCGGTGTAAAATATGCCAAAGCCACAACGGCTTCCAGTTCCGACTCCAATCCGCGCATAATAGTGCTGGATAAAATGCCGCCAAATAGCGTTACGAACAACCACGGCAAACGAGATTTCACGGCTCCCCAAATCATTTTCGGTACGGAATCATCTTCTTCCAATTCGTCCTCATGAACACCGGCCATACGAAAGACGTCTTCTGTGGTTTCTTCCTGGATGACATCTAAAACATCGTCGACTGTAACAATCCCCACCAGCCGGTGGTTCCGATCGACAACGGGAACAGCCATAATATCATAACGAGACACAATACGCGCAACTTCTTCTTGATCCATATAATCGTCAACGTATTTGACACGGGTATGCATAATGTGTTCCAGAGGCCAACTGGGTGGCGTTACAATTAAATCCCGGAGGGACAAAACGCCCACCAATACTTCGTCGTCATCGACGACGTAAACGTAATAAACAGTTTCTGCCGAAGGAGCCTCGGCACGCAAAATATTAATGGCTTCTTCCGCTGTAACATGCTGATTCAATGCCACAAATTCTGTGGTCATGATAGAACCGGCAGTATCTTCGGGATAGACCATCAATCCCTTAACATCTTCCGCATCCTCATCTTCCATGAGGTCGAAGACTTCTTTTTGCTCTTTCGGCGTTAATTCCCCCAAAAGGTCAGCGACATCATCGGAATACATAGTATCGAGGATCTGAGCGCTTCGATCACTGCCCAAGTCCTTCATAATTTGGGGAATCAGTTCAGCGTCGAGATGGCTCAACACTTCCCCTGTCACGCTGGCAGGAAGATACTGCAACACCGAAGAGATAAAACTTTCATCGAGATGGGAAAGAAGTTCGGCGATATCCACCGGGGCCGATGGTGCCAGAACCGCTGCGATGGCAGGATAATCCCGGGTTTCGATGAATGGTTCCAGTCGAATCAATCTTTCCTGAATATCCATAAGACTCTCCCTTCTTGCTGTCTGTCAGCAAGGGGCAACTATGGAAAGAAGAAAGTATATGATCCACCCCTATCAACAGACAGTACGCAGGGAGTCACACATGAACGAGCTCCCTGCCTTTAATATATTTCCTTTTTGATACAAACAACATCGAGGAACACCGTCCATATGCTCACCGCCTTTGATTATTCTTTCATTAGAACATTCTATCATTATATCATCGATATATCGATATCTTACAATCACTGATAAAATGCTCCTATTTTATAGTTTACCATTTTCATATGAAAAAAGAAATTCTTTTTTGTTAAATTTTCACTAAGATTCGTCAATTTTTCTTTTATCAAAGCCAAAATTACGCAAGTAGATCTCCTTATTTCTCCAATCCTTCTTTACCTTAACCCATAACTCTAAATAAAAAGGAGATCCTAAAGTTTCCTCCATTTCCAGACGGGCACGCCGTCCGATTTCCTTCAACATCGCACCGTTTTTGCCTATAATGATTCCTTTTTGAGACTCTCGCTCCACATAGATCGTGGCATTGGCGTAAACGCGGCCATCGGGGCGTTCTTTTACTTCCACCATTTCTACAGCAACAGCGTGGGGGATCTCATCTTTGGTCAATTCTAAAACTTTTTCCCGTACAATTTCCGCCATAATGGCTCGTTCCGGCTGATCTGTCACCATATCTTCGGGATAATAACAAGGGCCCGGCTCCAAATAGCGGACAACAGTTTCTAACAGATGGGTCACGTTTTCATCCTTCAACGCAGAGATCGGAACGATCTCTGCGAAATCAAATTTTTCACGATAAAAAGCAATCAATTCCAAAATGTGTTCTTTGGGCATTAAATCAATCTTATTCAACAGCAGAAAGACAGGGATATTACGGGGCAAAGTATTGATGATATACTCTTCCCCGCGACCAAATTTCTCCGAACCATCCACAATATAAAAGATCAGATCTACGCCGCCGATGGCGCTTTTGGCTGCCTCCACCATATATTCCCCTAATTTATGTTTTGGTTTGTGAATGCCAGGGGTATCGATGAAGACCAGTTGGGCATCGTCGGTGGTATAAAATCCCCGAATCTTGTTTTGAGTGGTTTGGGGTTTATCAGAAACAATGGCGACCTTCTGCCCCAAAATGGTATTCAACAAAGTGCTTTTACCGGCGTTGGGTCGTCCTATAATGGTAATAAAACCGGAACGGAATTCTTTTTCACTCATCTTTATTCAACTCCTTCTGCCGAAGTGTCGGAAAGGGTGCCGTTATGAGTTACTGTAAGCTGATTGGGCACGACCTGGATAAAAGTATGCCCAGGGAGCAATTGTGCAGCAGAACCGTCGGCCAAAGTAAAGACCAAGGGCGATCCTGAAGACTCCATGGACCAGGTAATTTCCTGGACATTACCCTTTTGGAAGAGATAGCCGCTGCCGCTGTTGCCGGCAAAAGACATGTCAAGGCGTCCCTTATCATCAATCACTCGGGTACTGATGTTCATAGTAACGATATTGTCTGCCTTGAGGGTTTCTCCACTTTCATTGTCCACATGGGGGCTGCCGTCGGAAGAGCGCAGGTAGCAATTTTGGGTATCGTCCCAGGTGTACCCCACAGACTTATAAGTGTAAGGAATACTAATTTCCGTGGCGTCTCCCTGGGCCAATGCTGCCGATTCCTCATCACCGTAAAAAGCAAATGCCGGAATGGACCGAGAATCATTCCAACCGTTTTCGACGGTCTTTTCATTAAGTTTTTCCCAACTGGTATAGAGATTTACAGGAGCATTGCGGGAATTATCCCGCCAGAACGTAGAAGATGCCGCCATTTCGTCGATATCTTCAATGCCTTCCAGCGCCTCATAGGCCTGCTCACTACCGCCGCAATGAACATAGATTCCGTCAAAAGCCTGAATCAGATCAATGAAATAATGACGCGCGCTGCGCACGGGACCGATAACATCGGGCTGATTGTGATAATACAGCGCCAAAAAGCGGTTAATTCCACCTTCTACCGGAACTTCAAATACAAGATCTGCTTCATCGAGATTTGTCTGGGGCTCCGCTTTGGGACCATTATCAATGGCCACGGCAAAAACACGATTCGGCATCGCGTCGATGACCTCATGATCCAAGGGGCAATAAATGGGCTCCGGCTCCGGTACGGGGGAAGACTCATTCTCTGCGGAATCATTTTTTCCACATCCCCACATCAACATGCTGAGGCAACAAAGCAGTACAACAGTGAAAATCGAAAAATTTTTCATCATGACCTCCTAATTCATTTCATGCATTATCATAGTAATGCCCATAAATAGGGTATGAATATCAGGCAGCCAATGATGACTGCTGCAATACAGGAAAAGAGTACCGCGCCGGCAGTAATATCCTTGACAATCTTTGCCAAAGGATGAAATTCCGGAGACACCAGGTCAATCACATTTTCAATGGCGGTATTAATCATCTCACTAACGATGACTGCTGCAATAATCAGCACAAGAACCACTAATTCAATGGGTTTCACCGAAAGGGCAACCGCCAAAATCAAGGCAAGACAGCCCATGGTTAAATGGATGCGAATATTGCGTTCATGGCGGATGCAATGCATCAAACCATCAAAGGCGTGATGAAAACTTTCCCAAAGATTTTTCGTTTTCAACAGCGGGTCACCCCCATGGAAGTAAGGTATCCCTCGGTTTTTTCTTCCATGACACGGGCCTCCTCCGGTTTCACATGATCGTAACCCAGAAGATGTAACAAGCCATGAAGCGCTAAAAAACAAAGTTCCCGACAAAAACTGTGGCCATAAGCGTCGGCCTGTTCTTCGCAGCGCTCTAAAGAAACGATCAAATCCCCCAAACTCACGGGACCGAGCCCCGGCAAATCATGGTAATGATCCCAAGATTCTCCCGGTTCCGCCGTAGGAAAGGAGAGTACATCCGTGGCCTTGTCGATATGCCGAAACTTGCGGTTAAACTTTTGAATGGTCTCGTTATCAGTAAAAAAGATTGTAACCATGGTGTAGCGGGGCACCCCCTCCCCTTTGGCAGCATGATTCAATACTTTCGATAGAAAAGCCATTTCATCTCGGGATAATTTAAAATCTTGCAGATTACTGCGCATTTCAATTTTCATCGGTTTGATTCCTTTTCATCGCGGTATTATCCGTCGTTCCATCCAAGGGCATATCAGTGGCTTCTTCTCCATCCGAAACAGAGGGAAGATTTTCGTCCCCAGAAAGATCCACAAAATCAGTTTGATTAGTGAGATCCTCATTGACCAAATAAGAAATTCCTTTGACATCTCCCATTTTCTTTTTTAAACGGTCTGCTAACATTCTTTCTCCTTTAGGAGTGAGAGAGGGATAGGCAATACGATAATGGGACAAACCGCTGAGGACATTAACGAATGCCTCTTGAATCTTATGCAAATCGCGGAAAGTCAGATCGCATTCTTCAAACTGCCCATCGTTGAGCTGGGCTTGAATGATTTCATGGATGCGAGCTTCCATATCACCGCGGGAACGAATGCTCTGGCTTTGTAATGCTGCCTGGACACTATCGGCCATCATCACAATGGCACTCTCTCTGGTTTGGGGACGGGGATTTGGATAGGAAAAGGCCTCCCGCGATATTTCGTCAGGATTATCGGCCATTTCCTTTGCTTTATGATAGAAATAACGCACCACACTATTGCCGTGATGTTCGTTGATGATATCAATGATCGCCTGGGGAAGATCATAGTCTTCCGCCATTTCCACTCCGTCTTTTACGTGTGAGATGATAATCAGTGTGCTCAAAGATGGGGTTAATTTTTCATGCGGATTCATGTTGGGTTCTTGGTTCTCCACAAAGTATTGGGGACGTTCCAGCTTCCCAATATCATGGAAATAGGAAGCTGCTCGTACCAACAAGGAATCGGCCCCAATAGCATCTGCACCGGCTTCGGCAAGATTCCCGACTAAAACACTATGGTAATAGGTGCCGGGGGCCTCTGTCATCAGCCGTTTAATCAAAGGATGCCCAGGATTGGAAAGCTCCATCAATTTCATGGGCGTATTCATACTGAATTTATTTTCCGCAATGGGAATCACACCCAATGCCAACAGTGATGAGAGGAACCCTCCAGCCAAACCGACCACCGAAGCAATCACCATCGTCGTTGTATTTTGATCGCCGATAAACCCCATGCACAAAATTAACACTACATTAATGATACCAATGTAGAACCCAAAAGCCACCAATTGATACCGTTCCCGTATACGACCTACCATGTGAACGGTAAAGAGGGAGGAGATCAATGTCACAATCAAATATGCCGGCTGGCTTAAGGTCATCACTGCAAGAAACATCGAAGCAATGGCTACCAAAAAATAGGAAAAACGCTGATTAATCATGGTAGTTAAAACAATAGCCAAAGCGGGCAAAGGCAAAAGATACCCCAAAACACTGTATAAAGTACCGTTCATACTGTAAGTGACAACCATAATGGTTTGGCATAAGATGAGAAATCCTACCAAAAAAGCCCCTAAAAAACGAATTCCATGGTTGTCGTAAGCATAGTAAGGGAAAAATCTGCGACAGTAAATATAAATCAAGAAGTATAAACATAAAACATACAAAAAGATACCGGGATAATAAAGGAAATTTTTGTCATGTTCTGCAAGACCTGTTTTATTGAGCATTTCCACTTGTTCTTCTGTAACCGTGGTACCTCTTTGTACTACAATCTGACCAGGACGCACCGTAACTTCTACCGGCTGCACTTCGCTTAATCGGGCTTCCAGGATGCTTTCTGTAGCCTCCTCATCATAAATGCTGTTTGCCTCCAATTTCGCGGCGGTATAATAAGCATTCAGAATTTGTTTTTCTCCCTCGCTGTAGTTGCCGTCTTCAATCTGATAGAGGAATTGTTCCTGAAAGGCATCCATGTCGCTTTCCCGAATTCCCGGGGCATATAATTGATCCAGCATACTGTTGAAGTCCGTTTCCAACTGATACAAACGGTCAACGGATACGGCATCGAGGGTCGCCCCGAGATCAGCACTGTAATCATCTCCTAGCAGAGATTCATAGAGGCTGCTGCGGTCAGCTTCATCTGCATCTTTTGCCTCTGCAAGTTCGGAAACAAAAGATGCCAAACGTTCTTTTACTTCCGTAATTTTTGTCTGATCCAATTCATAAATATCGTTTACCTGTTCTTTGACAGCTTCCCTGGCCTGTTCATATTTTACGTCGCTCATATAAGACAGGGTACTGCCTTCATAATAAATATCTTCGTTGCTAATATCCCCGACGCTTAACGCCTCACTGCCGCCAAAGGAACGCAGGATCAATACGCCGAAAGTGACGAATATAATAATCATCCAACGGAGCCATTGAAAACTCTCCGTCAGCTTTTC
>CAJFVQ010000067.1 GCA_904420535.1 Candidatus Cryptoclostridium obscurum | reverse complement strand
CGGAAAACAGTGATCTTCTCACAGGAAGCACATTTTATGGACAATCGCAATTTCAAGATGCGGAGGAAATCTCTGATTGGGCCCAAAACCAGGTAGAGAAGATGCAAGGAATCGGCATCTTACAGGGAGATAATGACCGGTTCCGTCCTCAAGATAAAATTTTACGATCCAAGGCAGCGAGTATTCTTTCTGTCTATCTTATTTATGACCAAAAGCCTACTTTGATTGTAAAAACAGGCTTTATGTCCTATAAAAAAGAGATCTCCTCATTCACCCAAGAAGCTTCCAATCAATTGGGAGAGGACGTACTCTCTATTTTTGACAAAGGTGATTTTCGCTGGAAAAGCAAAGGTAATATTCCTGAGAGCACTCATAAAGACTTAACGCACCAGGGTTTTTCTATTTTATTCCATGATCGTGGAGAAAGCATCAGAAATCTTATGGATGAATATTCCGTTGAAGTCCAAGCAATTGTAGAGAATGGCTCTGTTGCTCCAGATAGGGACGAAAAAGACCATAAAAGTGCTGGACATTATTGTTCCCCATCATTGACCAACAAATTTCATAAATTTTCACCCACGGCATATACCCGTCTGAATAACCACTATTATAAGGCTGTAATTCATTATTACTGGGGAAATTTTAAGACCGCTTACGATGAACTCGGCAGGGCGATTCACTATTTGGAGGACATCAATTGCCCACCCCATGCTGGGTTAATTACGGGAATTCCCCATGCGCAATACGAGGCGTGGGTACGAGATTATATGCGTTCAGATTATTATATTTTTACCGCTCCAAAATCTACGTATCATTTTATGAGTCATGCCTCTTTGGAAACTGTGAGCCAGAATTTTGCATCGCTGACTGAAAGAGTGGCTACTGCTTGTGTGTATGAACACTCTACCAGCCTTACGAGGGAATGCTTGTCCAGAGCCCAAAGGGCAGTTGCAGGTTTATTGTACCGTTATCTCATGGATACCGGAAGAGTGAATTGATGGGAATATTCTAATATGAGCGAATATTGTTTAATGTGGGAAAATCTACGAGGAAATATCCGGAAGGATAGTTTTTTTATGGTAAATTTTTATTTTATTTGATATAATAGTAAAATAGTCAGGGTGGAGACGTTTCACCTTGGAACCGTTTAGGAGGACAGTTTTATGAAAAAGTTTTTTATCTCTCTTTTTTGTCTCGCAGCGACTTTCATTTGCTTTTCTTTTCCGTTGGCCGCCGCTGACCTACCTGCATCTTGTAGTCAGCAAGAGTGGGATGTTCTAAAGGAGACCAATCAAGAAAGGCTCAATGAAGGTTTGGAGCCGCTCAGTACCTTTACGGCGTTGCAGAGCGCGTCTGACATTCGGGCCAATGAAATTACTATTCTATTCGATCATCAGCGTCCCAATGGAGAATCCTATTTTTCGGTACTTCAAAACATTCCTTATGGCCTTTGCGGTGAAAATATTGCAGCCGGCCTTGGTGATGCTGCCGCAGTAGTAGATGTCTGGATGAATAGTGCCGGTCATCGCGCCAATATTTTAGAAGGGTCTTTTTGTCATATGGCACCGGGGTACGCGACTTCAGGTAACGCCTATCGTCACTATTGGGTGCAACTGTTCGTCGGGCAGTGCGATATTACCGATGTTAATCTTTATAACGCTAGGGACGCTTATCCCGCAAAACGTGGCGAAACCATTGAGGACCTTGGCCTCGTTTTGGAACTCACCTGTGCCAATCATGGCAAAACCTACCTTCCTGTGATTGCAGAAATGTGCCGTGGCAACCTCGATTTTTCTTCTTATCAGAGGGCAGAAACTGTTGATATTGACGCTTATGGGCAGAGTATTTCTGTTGTCCTTGATCCATCTTTGGCTTATGTGGGGCCATTCCTTGATGTTCCCTATGGAACATGGTTTTTTGACGCCATTAAATTTGTCTATGATCAGAATTTATTCAACGGTATGACTGCCAATGCTTTTGAGCCTGATGGCTCCATGACCCGAGGAATGCTGGTGACTGTGCTCCATCGCATGGAAGGTTTGCCGGAATCCTCTTCCTCTGCGGCCTTCCTTGATGTGGAAAGTGGCAGTTGGTTTGAAGCGGCCATCGATTGGGCAGCAGAAAACGGGATTGTCGACGGTGTCGGCGATGGTTTATTTGCTCCCAACAGCGATGTGACTAGGGAACAGATTGCAACGATCCTTTACCGTTACAGTCAGGCCAAAGGCTATGATGTTACGGGCTCTGCATCTTTCGATTCCTTCCCTGATGCAGACCGCGTTGGCGCTTATGCCAAAGATGCTATGGCTTGGGCTGTGGGAGAAGGTCTTATCGTTGGATCCGATGGAAAACTTTTGCCGCAACAAAGTGCAACTCGTGCCCAGGTTTCTACCATCATCTATCGTTACTGTCAGCAGTACGGTGAATGAGAAAAATCCATTATTATACATCTAATTTCAATCAGTCATGAAAAGCTCGATGAATTTCATCGGGCTTTTTTTGTTGATACATTTTTTCCGATCGGTGGTTCTGTTATTGATGTAATTGTATGAATATTGTGAATACTTTTTGGAAAACATGTCCTAAAGTTTAAAAAAATGCGAAATAATGTTAAGTTTTTGTAAAAAAACGCTTGATTTTGGTCAAAATATCGAATATAATGCAAATAATTAATGATTTTGTTTTTT
>CAJFVQ010000066.1 GCA_904420535.1 Candidatus Cryptoclostridium obscurum | reverse complement strand
GCGCTCATGGAAAAATACAATGTGCAAATGATGACCGAATAAAATCTAACCATACTCTTCGTCTCAAGCCATCGGGCTTGGGACGTTTTTATGCGACGTGGGTCATTATTCCTGCCATGCAACCTCAAAACGAACTCCCCTTCCGCGCTGAACACACAAGGGAAACCTCTGTAAATCCGCGGTTACAGAGCCAATTTACCTTGACAAAAAGCGTGTAATCATTATACAATGATGGTTGATACTTCTACTATATATGCAATCAATTTAAGGAGATATAATCAATGGACTACAGCAAAACTTTGAATTTGCCGGAAACCGACTTTCCCATGCGGGGGAACCTCCCCAAAAAGGAACCGGGAATTTTGGAATTCTGGGACAAGATCGATGTTTATCAAAAGGCATTGGAATGCCGGGAAGGCTGCCCGCAATTCATTCTTCACGACGGCCCTCCCTACGCCAATGGCGATATTCACCTGGGACACGCCTTGAACAAAATTCTCAAGGACATGATCTTAAAATATCGCACCATGGCCGGGTATCAGACCCCTTATACCCCCGGATGGGACACCCACGGCCTTCCCATCGAACAGCGGGCCATCAAAGCCCTGGGACTGAACCGCAAAGAAGCTTCGGTCACTGAATTCCGTGACAAATGCAAAGAATTCGCTTTAAAATTTGTGGAAACACAAAAGGAAGAATTCCAGCGCCTCGGCGTGCGCGCCGATTGGGACGATCCTTATATCACGTTAAAACCCGACTATGAAGCCGTGCAGGTCGGCATTTTCGGCACCATGGCCCAAAAAGGCTATATCTATAAAGGGATGAAACCCGTTTACTGGTGTCCCTCCTGTGAAACGGCTCTGGCAGAAGCGGAAATCGAATACGACGACCACAAAAGTCCCTCCATCTACGTAAAATTTGACGTAAAAGACGGAAAAGGGCTCCTTCCTCAAGACGCAAAGATTATTATTTGGACCACGACACCTTGGACCCTGCCTGCCAACGTCGCTATCTGCTTAAATAAGGATTTCACCTATCAACTGTTGGAAGTAGGAAATGAAAAGTGGCTTCTAGGGGAACCCTTGCTTCAAAATTTCCTCAAAGAAGCGGAAATCGGCGAATACAAGGTTCTGGCAGAATACAAAGGTAGCGATCTGGAATATATTACCTGCTACCATCCGCTTTATAAAGAACGGGAAAGCCTTGTCATTTTAGGGGAGCACGTCACCGACGAGGCCGGCACAGGCGCAGTTCATACGGCTCCGGGTCATGGCGTTGATGACTTTAACGTATGCCGTCTTTACAACCTCCCCGTCATTTCCCCTCTGGACAATAGTGGACACCTTACAGAGGAAGCCGGCCAGTTTGAGGGCCTCAGCACCGATGAAGCCAACAAAGCCATCGTAAAATTCCTGGACGAACAGGGATCCTTGGTCAAACTGATTTTCATTCATCATCAATATCCCCATTGCTGGCGGTGTCAGCATCCTATTTTATTCCGGGCGACAGAACAATGGTTTGCTTCCATCGACGGTTTCCGTGAAGATGCTTTGGCGGCTATCGACAAAGTCAACTGGATCCCCGCCTGGGGTCATGACCGCATTTATAATATGATCCGTGATCGCGGCGACTGGTGTATTTCCCGCCAGCGCACCTGGGGCGTACCCATTCCTATTTTCTATTGTGAAAAATGCGGCAAACCCATCATTAACGAAACCACCATCGGCCATTTGCAGGAACTCTTCCGCAACGAAGGCGGCTCCCAGGTCTGGTTCGCCAGAGAAGCCAAAGATCTCCTGCCCCCGGGATTCCAATGCCCCGAATGCGGCCATGACCATTTCCGTAAGGAAACCGACATCATGGACGTATGGTTCGATAGCGGTAGCAGCTTTGCCGCCGTCATCGACAATCGTCCCGAAGTCCACTCTGATATTGACCTTTATCTCGAAGGCAGTGATCAGCATCGCGGCTGGTTTAACTCCTCCCTTTCCATTTCCGTGGCCACCCGCGGCAAAGCACCTTATAAAAGCGTATTGACCCATGGCTTCCTCGTGGACGAAAAGGGGAACAAACAGTCGAAATCTCGCGGGAACGCTGTAGATCCCCAAAAGGTCATCAAGGAAATGGGCGCCGATGTGCTCCGCCTTTGGGTATCTTCGGCGGATTACCGTACCGATATGGCGAATTCTCCCGCCATTATGAAGCAAGTGTCCGAAGCTTATCGCAAGATTAGAAACACCATCCGTTTCCTCATGGGGAATCTTTCCGATTTTGATTGCGAAAAAGACGCAGTGGCTTACCATGATTTACAGGAAATCGACCAATACGCCCTCCATATTTTAAAAGAGCTCAATACCAAAGTTTTAAAAGCCTACGATGACTACGAATTCCATACGGTTTTCCACAGCCTTCACCATTTCTGCGTCGTGGACATGAGCGCCTTTTATCTCGATATCATCAAAGATCGTCTCTATGTTTCCACCAAGGACGACCCAAAACGGAAGGCCGCTCAGACCGTACTTTACGAAACTCTGCAGACACTGGTGCGCTTGTTGATGCCCATTCTCTCCTTTACGACAGAAGAGATCTGGAGCTACATTCGTAAAGAGGGCGAACCCGAAAGCGTGCAAATGCTGGAATCTCCCAAAATCAGCGATGAATATTACAACAAAGCCCTGGCGGAAAAATGGGCAAAGGTCATCGCTCTGCGGGAGGACGTATCCAAAGCCTTAGAGGAAGCGCGCCGCGATAAAACTATCGGCCATTCCCTTGACGCTGCGGTACATATTACCTTAGACAAAGCGACTTACGACGTTATGGCAACTTTGGAAAAAGATCTGGCCGACATCTTCATTGTTTCCGCTGCTACCATCGAAAAGGGCGACACATTGACCATTGATGTTCAAGCAGCACCGGGAGAGAAATGCGAACGCTGCTGGAAATACAGCGAAAATCTGAATGAAGAAGGGCTGTGCCCCAGATGCGCTGCGGTGATCCAAACTATGGATCTCACCGAGGAAGTAACAGAATAAGAAAACCGCAAGGGAGTTTCAATATGAAAGGTAAAATCATCATCACCGTCATCGGCACCGACAAAGTGGGAATCACTGCCAAAGTCACCACAGTGCTGGCGGAAAATCAAATCAATATTCTCGATATCAACCAAACCATCATGCAGGAAATTTTCACCATGATTATGATTTGCGACATGGAAAAATCCTTAATTAGTTTGGAAGAACTTCAGCAGAAACTCAATATTGCCGGCGAAGAACTGGGCATGAAAATTCAAGCCCAGCACGAAGACATCTTCACTTATATGCACAGAATTTGAGGTGATACCATGAACGTAAATTTCAGCCATAAGGAAATTATGGAGACCATTAATATGGTGCAGTCTGAGAATCTCGACGTTCGCACCATTACCATGGGTATCAGCCTCAGAGACTGCTGCCATAGCGATCCCAAGATCGCCGCGGAGAAGATCTACGATAAAATTTGCGGCCGTGCCCAAAACTTAGTGAAAACAGGGGAATCCATCAGCCGTGATTTCGGCATTCCCATCGTGAACAAACGGATCTCCGTGACCCCCATGGCCATGGTGGCGGAATCTTCAGATACCGACGACTATGTGCCCTTTGCCGTTGCCATGGACAAAGCCGCGGAAGAATGCGGTGTTAACTTTATCGGCGGGTTCTCTGCCCTGGTTCATAAAGGCGCTACCAAGGGAGATCAGATTCTAATCAATAGCATTCCCCAAGCTCTGGCAGAAACGAATTGTGTTTGTTCTTCGGTCAATATCGGTACGACGAAGGCCGGCATCAACATGGACGCCGTTTATGAAATGGGCAAGGCTATCAAAAAAACAGCAGAGCTTACTGCTGATCAGGACGGCTTGGGCTGTGCCAAACTGGTGGTATTTTGCAATGTCCCTGAAGATAATCCCTTCATGGCAGGGGCATTCCACGGTATTGGCGAGCCGGAGACCGTCATCAACGCCGGCGTCAGCGGCCCCGGCGTGGTACTCCATGCCATCCGCAACAACCCTGATTTGAATCTCGGCGAATTGGCCGCGGTGATCAAAAAAACCGCCTTTAAGATTACGCGTATGGGAGAACTGGTAGCAAGAGAAGCCTCCAAGCGTTTAAACGTCCCCTTTGGGATCGTTGATCTCTCTTTGGCTCCTACCCCCGCCATAGGCGATAGCGTTGCCGATATTTTAGAGGCCATGGGGCTGGAAAAATGCGGCTGTCCCGGAACCACCGCTGCCCTGGCCATCCTCAACGACGCAGTGAAAAAAGGTGGTTCCATGGCATCTTCCCATGTGGGCGGCTTGAGCGGTGCTTTTATCCCCGTCAGCGAAGATGCCGGCATGATCGGCGCCGTGGAAGCGGGATGTCTCGGTTTAGAAAAATTGGAAGCCATGACGGCAGTCTGCTCTGTAGGTTTGGACATGATTACCGTTCCTGGCGATACCTCAGCGGAAACAATCGCCGCCATTATCGCCGACGAAGCTGCCATCGGCATGATCAACAACAAGACCACGGCAGTAAGAATCATCCCCGCTCCCGGGAAAAAAGAGGGCGACCGAGTGGAATTCGGCGGACTTTTGGGTTACGGGCCGGTCATGGCCACCAACCAATGGAAGCCCGACGGCTTTGTTCGCCGCGGCGGACGGATCCCCGCTCCCATCAAAAGCCTAAACAATTAAAAACGAAGCTGCCCGGGGATCGAAATCCCTTCGGCAGCTTTTTTATGTTATCGAGAGGTATCAAATGAAAGATCGAAAGCATCAACAGGCGCAGCTCATGGCCGCGATGATCACCTATTACCAAGGCGATCCCAAACGCGTCCACCATTTTTTAAAAGTTCATGATTTTGCCGCTGCCATCGGCGTTCTAGAAGCTCTGGATCCCCAGACTCAATGGATCTTGGAGACCGCGGCCATCGTTCACGATATCGGCATCAAAATCAGCGAAGAAAAATACGGCAACTGCAATGGCAAACATCAGGAGGAGGAAGGCCCGCCCTTAGCCCGTAAAATGTTAGAAGAACTGGGATTTGAAGCGTCTGTCATTGACCGCGTCTGCTATTTGGTAGGGCACCATCATTCCTACAGCCATATTGACGGCATCGACCATCAGATTCTGGTAGAAGGGGATTTCCTCGTCAACCTCTATGAGGATGAAGCGCCCCGTCACGCAGTGGAGAAGGCTTACCGCACCATATTTCACACGGAGACCGGCCGACAATTCTGCCGTGAGAGCTTCGGCCTGAAGTCTTGAAAAATGACGGAACAATCAGGAGGTATGGGCCTATGATCGAAAAGACTCACCCAACCGAGGGCGGAGTCATCCACGATTGGGTCAATGACCAAGATTTCCCCCAAAATGCCCTGGTATTTTTGCCGGGGTTGAAAAACAGATTGAAACCTTTGAAACGCGATATCCTCTATTCCTCTGGGACGCTCCAGGCCACGGGAAATCCCGCCCCTTTTCCCTGGACGACATGGCTCTATTCCTTCAGGACATCCTGGGAAAGGAAAAGATCATAAAGCCTATTTTCATCGGTCAGATACGTCGCCCAATGCTATTTGGAGCTCTTTCCCCGTTCCCTGGCGGGCTAATCGCCATTGACTCTGCCCCGCTGAAAAGAAGCTACATCACCGCTGCCGAACTTTGGCTTCTGAAACGGACGGAGCTGATTTACAAATCATATCCCTGGAAATCCCTGTTAAATCACGGCGCTAAGAGGGTAGCGAAGACAAAATACGGCCGAAGAATGATGCGGGAGATGATGGAGGAATATACCAAAGACGAATTTTCTTCTTTGGCCTGTCACGGTTTCAGGATTCTGGCCGAGACCATTGCCTTGAACCGCGGTTACCGGATCGACTGCCCCTGCCTTTTGCTCTGCGGCAGTCATGACAAAGCCGGCTCCGCCAGGAGATACAACCGAGTTTGGGCGCGGAAGGAGCACTTACCACTGATATGGATTCCCAACGCAGGCCATAATGTCAATGCGGACCGGCCCGAGCTCGTCAATGCGGCCATCGAAAGCTTTATGCAATGGATATCGCCTTAAAAATCATAAAACGATTCATCAACATCCAATCAAAAAAATACAACAGCGGACTGCAATGAAAGTCCGCTGTTTTCAATGAATGAGGGGGCTGAGAAAAAATCCATAGAAAGCGCATTGTTACTGTTTATGCGAGATCCAATGACCGATCTTTTGCAAAAAACTACGCCGGTTCGGATCGTACCCTTCATAGGGCAGCCGGGGTGTGATATTAGGATAGCCGTTTTCAAAATAATCTTCTTTATGGACATCGTACTTTCGGGGGTCGCGCATAATCTTAAAAAAGCTTGCCACAAACAGGAGCATCAAAAAGACGATGGGCAATCCGCCGATGTAAGCCAAGGTCTTTACTCCCTCAATATCAAAAGCGATCAGCATGACCATGCACATAGCGCCAATGGTCAATCCCCAGATCACCTGCAATGCCGGGGGAGATTCCGAATCGTCCGACGTCAAACCGGTGGTACACAAACCAGCAATCGCATTGATATTGCCCGATGCCGATGTAATATAGGACAAAATGGCTGTCAATAAAAATAATGGAATCACAATGACGGAACACGGCAGATTTTCCAGCAGGGCAAAGGCGGCCGCAGAGGTTCCACCGTTTTCCATTGCCTGATAGATCCCGAGGCCAGATAATTCAAATTGGATGGTCGTACCGGAAAAAATGGCAAGCCATACGACGCTGAACAGAGAGGGAATCAAAAAGATGACGTTTAAGGCATCTTTGACCGTATAGCCTTTGGAGATTCGGCCAAGAAACGCCGCCGAAACCCCTGTCCAAGCCAACCAAGTACACCAATAAAATACCGGCCATTTTTGGGCCCAACCATCGCCATAAGCGGCAGAAGACCAAAGACTGAGTTTAAAAAAATCACTGAGTAAGGCTCCAAGGCTTTCGGTGCTGAGGGACAGAATATACATGGTAGGGCCACAAAGGAACACAAAAATCCCAAGGATCAAATAGAAATAAGCATTATATTTTGAAAGGAAATTGATTCCCTTTTTTACCCCGGAAACCGAAGCGATAATAAAAACCAGAAGAATAAAGGCTCCGCCGATGAGCCAAATCATGGGTCCGGAGGTAACAGCACCGTTAGAAAGGGTCTCAATGCCGCTACCGATCAGCAAAACACCGACGCCCAAAGCCGCGGTCATACCAGCGCAAAGGCAAAAAAGGCAAATACAGTCAACAATCGGCGTAATCTTACGGTCAATCGTTTGATCAGAGACCCCCAGATCGTTCAAAAGCGGAGACAGCATGGCGCCGAGAGAGAAACTTTTTTTCATATTATAAAAAACAAAGGCAAACAGCAAAGCCGGCAAGGTATACAGAGCCATCGGAGAAAATGTCCATTCCAGGAAGATCGTTTCCATAGCCCACTGCACGGCTTCACCGGACATGGGACCGGAAGTAATATTAGCAGGCGGCATGTGGATATGATACATAGGTTCCGCTGAAGCCCAAAGCATCAGCCCGCTTCCCATAATCATACAGAGAACAATCCAAACATAACTGCCATAACTCAGCATGGGGCGCGCCTGAGAGCCGCCAAAACGGACATTTTTCAGAGGAGAAAAATAAGTCGCCGCTACGATGATTACCGTAATCAGAGTCGTAATATTAAAAAGCCATGAAAACGTCGAAAGTATCCAATCGCAAACCCCGTTGATCACCGCCATAAATAGGTCAAAGTCAATCAGGCTCAAGACAAGAACCGCAAAAAAGATCAGCCAAGGCGGTAAAAAGATACTCCACCTTACATGTTTTTTTCCTTTGCCGTACACATTACCATTCCCCCTTTTTTGCAGAATTTATTATGCAAAAATAATGCCAAAAAAATAAAATTTATAACGTAATAATTTTTCCGAAAGATACTCTCATACAGGGAAAACTACGATTCAAATTTTATTCCTATCATTCTATTTTAAAAAAAATATCCCCACAATCTTCCCATATGTAAAAAATTTTACAGGTGTAAAAATTTTTACATAAAACAAATAAATCCACAAACAGGCGGAAAAGATTCCATTCCAATTCCATACTGTAAAAAAACGTCACATGTTACATAACATGTGACGTTTTTTAAATGAAAGTTCCACCCATAACTTATACAGGAAATTCGTAAAAAAATTTAATGTTTTTTTATTTTGGCACACCTTTTGCACTATTCGTTTTGCAAAGGATGTTTCGTCTTGATTTCCAGTTTCTTGATGCGATAATGCAATGTTTCACGGCGAATTCCCAATTCTCTCGCGGTCTTGGATATATTAAAACCATTCTTTTCCAAAGTGCTTCCAATGATCTCCGCCTCAAATCGCTCCATGCGTTGTTTCAATGTGCCTTCTGCTGAAATCTCACCATGGTTTCTCTGTTGTGATTTCGTCGACTGCACAAAGTAGGGCGGCAGGTCTTTGACTTTCAAAACAGGATCTCCGTTATTCATATTCATCATGTATTCGATCAGATGCTCCAATTCCCGCACATTGCCCGGCCACGAGTATTGTTCCAACAAGGTGAGGCAAGCGGGATCCAATCCGGTCACGCTGGTGCGGTATCGCCGATTTCCTTTTTCGATAAACCCTTGGATCAGCGGTTCCAGATCCTCCATTCGTTCAGAAAGGGGCGGGATGAACAAAATCACCGTGGATAATCGGAAGAAGAGGTCTTCTCGAAGACTTCCTTCTCGCATCAACTCCCATGGATCTTGATTGCAAGCGCTTAAAAATCTACAGGTAGCCTTGATGGTTGTTTTTCCGCCGACGCGCTGAAATGTTTTTTCCTGCAACACACGAAGCATTTTTCCTTGGATGGAATAGGGCATGGAATTAATCTCATCCAAAAACAAAGTTCCGTTGGCCGCTTCCTCGATTAACCCTTTTTTATCGGCAGCACCGGTAAAAGCGCCTTTTGTTGAGCCAAAAAGAATGCTTTCCATAAGATTTTCCGGAATGGCGGCACAGTTAACGGCGACGAATTTTCCCTCTCGATGGGGGCTGCCATTGTGGATGCCCTGGGCAATGATCTCTTTGCCGGTACCGGTTTCGCCGTAGATCATCACATTGGAATCCTTCATGGCTACGAGCCTGGCAATATCCAGCATCTTTTTCACTTCGGGCGAAGTCCCAATAAAATCATCAAGGGTGAACGTAGTCTCGTTGTTCGATTTCCCGGTGCTGTTCAAGAGCTTCTGCTGGAATTCAAGAATTTTCGTCAGCTGAACTTTGGTGTAATCCAGGAAAAACCCTAGGGAATAGTAGTTTTCCAATTTCCCATCAAAGTAAAATGGATAACAATTCGTCATCAACGGCGCCTTGCCGGAGTTATAAAAGTAACGGCTGCCATCCTTTGGAAACATATCAATCTGCTTATGGTCGAGGGAATAGGCTTCTCTGCCTCCTGCAATTTCATACTCATTCTTACCGATGACAGAGTCTCTATCCATATTTTCCAAAACACAGCTGAATTTATTGATGAATACGATTTTCCCGTCAGGATCGGTAACAAATACCCCTTCCGTGATCATATCAAGAATTTCTTCATAAAGAGCGATTCTCTTTTTCAAGTCTTTGATTTGCGAATCTTCTTTGAAAGCCATTTCTGATCCTCCAATCAACTTGAATCCATTGGATACAGTTCCATATGGTACCATTATAACAGTTCTGAGATCAATAATCAAATACGCTTGCCTTGCCGCCATATTCCTTTTATAGCCTTGAATAAAAATTTTACCAAAAAGGAGAACTTCATAATGAAATCTTACCTCGCCACAAAACAAAGGGACAAAGCATCACCTTAGGGATAGAATGTAATCTTTGGATCAAAACAATTTTAGTAAAAATCAGATAATTTTAACGAAAAGAGGATGACATATGAAAAAAATTCCATTTCAAGAAGATGAACTGAAAATTCTCAAAAAACGCTTTTTCTTCGGAGAAGAACTCAACGTACTGAACACGCCGATCTCTCCCCTGGAAAATATGAAAAACACCCTCGAGAACCGACCGATGTGGCAATGCTCCATCAATGACTACAGCTACTTATACCCCCTTTGTGTTCCCGATAATAAGGCAAAGGGGAATGTTTCCGACGTAAAACTCGCCCCCGAAGAATTAGGTGGTATTGATATGTTTGGCATTGAGTGGGAATACCAGGCAGACATCGGCGGTTCCACAGTGCGGCCGGGGAAACCGCTCCTGGCCGATGCCAATGAATGGAAAGATAAAATCGTCTTTCCCACCAAGGAAACGATTGACCGTTGGGATTGGGAATCTTGCAAAAAAAATTCCCCCGAAGTCATGGAGGGGCAGTATTTTTGCGAACCGGTCATTTGTACTGGCTGGTTCGAGCGGCTGATCTCCTTTATGGACTTTGCCAATGCTTCCATGGCTCTGATCGACCCGGAACAAAAAGACGCGGTCAACGAACTCTTTGACCGTTTGTCTGATCTCTATATGATACTCATTGACAAATTTATCGAGACTTTCCCCGGGCATATCCACCGCGTTTGTCTCCACGATGACTGGGGACACCAGCACGGTATGATTCTTTCCCCCGCCACTGTGAAAGAAATGATCGTCCCCCACATGAAAAAAGTCACCGACCACCTCCATTCCAAAGGAATTTTGGCAGAGATCCATAGTTGCGGCAAAGTGGAACCGTTGATTCCCGCTATGATTGATGCAGGATTTTCCCTATTGGAAAATCAATCAATCCTTGACTTTGACGATGTGGTGCCTAGATATGGTGACAAGATCAAAGTCCATATGCCACCGGAGAACGTACCTCCGGAAGACGCACCGGCAGAAGCTTTTCGCCAATGCGCTAGAAATTACGTGGAAAAAGTAATCAAGCTCGGAAATCCCGTAATACTTGAAACCTTTTATAGCTCCCCTTTGACGCCGGAATTTTGGGAAGAATTGTATCGCTATTCCCGGATTCGTTTCCTGGAATCGCAATTATAACCCCTCAGTCCAACAAAGCAACATTTCATAAAAAAACAAGAAGGAGATGGATACTGATGGAAATCACCAAAACAAAACGCATCCTCGCATTGCTGGCAATCTTCGTATCTACCATTGTTGTCATGGCTGACCTGGTCATCACCCCTGTGATCGGAATGATTTACGGCTACTATCCCAACAACACCGGTGCCGTAAACTTTATCGTTTCCGGTCCCATGCTGATTCTCGTCATTACATCGCTTTTGACGCCCTTCCTCTTTAAGGTGATGAATAAAAAGCTCGTATTCATCATCGGCGCAGCGATTTTTACGGTAGGCGCTGTGTTTGGCGTGGTTGTCGACAACCCCTATTTTATTTGTTTTACCCGTTCTCTTGTGGGGATCGGCGAAGGGATCGTCAACGTCGTCGGCGTCGCTTATATCGCCGATCTTTACCAGGAACAAAAGGATCGCGCCCGCATTACCGGCTTTTACAATGCCGCCCTTAGCCTTGCCGGTATGGTATTGAGTTACCTTGCCGGTGTTCTCGCGGCTGATGGTGTCTGGCTTGAAGTTTACAAACTCTATTGGATCGCTGTTCCTATGCTGATTTTGGTCATCCTCTTTGTTCCCAGTGTCAAGTCGGTGAAAAATGACGGAGCTGTCGTCGAAGAAAAAGCTTCCAAGAAGAAAGAAAAACTCGGTTGGAGATATTGGTTTATGAGCATTTGCTGGCTGATCATCAATGTGGTTCTCGGCGCCAGTATTCTGTATTACATCTCTTCGTATATCTTTGAAAATGGATTGGGAGATTCCGTATTTTCCGGTCTGTGCGTCTCCGTAAAAAGCGTTGCCGGCATCTTGATCAGCATCTGCTTTGGCTGGATCATGGCAAAATGCAAACGGTTTACATCAACGATTTCTTATGGAATCGCCATTGTCACATTGCTTGCGATGATCATTGCCCCCAGCAAATTTATGGCTCTGGTCATCGGTACCATTTGTGGCCTTACTTATAAGGTTTTATACTCTTACAACTACGCCCACGGTTTTGAAATCGTACCGGCTTCCCGTACCGATGATGCTGTATCCATCACCACCGCAGTATACGGCCTTGGTTCTTTCCTCTGCACCTACTTCGCAACGTGGCTCATGAGCGTTATGAACACAGATCTGGTAACTCCCACCTGGTATGTGATTGCCGCCATTATCGGCGTTGTATTCATTGCGGATATCATCGCCATTATCATGGAGAAAAAACAGAATAATAAAACCAGTGAAATCTGATCATGTCCAAAAACGATATATCATGACAGGATATATAAGCACATAAAATTAAGGAGGAGTAAAAATGAAAACAAGTAAAGTCGTGAAACAAACCGTTCAGTATGAAGTGCTCAACCATGGGCAATGCCGTGAAATCGCTGCATCAGCCTTTCGGATCCTGGAACGCACTGGCTGCATCATTCAGAATGATGAAGCAAGACAACTGTTGCAAGACGCCGGCTGCACCGTTGACGGTGAAAAAGTATGGATCCCCGAACACTTGATTCGCTGGGCTTTGGATGTAGCACCGAAAAGCATTACCCTCTATAACCGCGATGGCGACCCAGCCATCAAATTGGAACCTTATGAAATTAATTTCGGCCCTGTTACCAGCACTTGCGACATCGTCGACATCCGTACCGGCAAACGCCGCAAAACTGTAAAAAAAGACTTGGAAGAAGCAGCCATTCTCATCGATGCCCTGGATAATATCGGCTGGTGTTCCGACTGCGTGACTCTAAGCGACGTCAGCGAAGCCTATGATGATATTGCGGAAGTCCATACCTTGCTGGAATACAGCCATAAGCCTTTCTGGTATTACGCCAAAAATATGGACAGTTTAAAAGTGGAACTAGAAATGTTTTCCGCTGTTGCCGGTGGCGATAATGCCTTCCGCCGCAAACCCTTCACCGTCAACCTGATTTGCCCGCTGGATGCCCTCCGCCATTCCAATAACGGTATGGCCCAGGTCATGGAATGTGCTCGTGCCGGAGCCCCGGTGGTTTATATTCCCGGGACGGAATTCGGTCTCACCAGCCCCGCCACGATGGCCGGAAGCATTGCCGCCGGCGTTGCGGATCTTCTTCCCGCCGTTGTTGTCAGTCAATTAGCCTGCAAGGGAGCCCCCTTTATCGCAGCTTGTTTCCGCAACAATGTAGATTTCAGAACCATGCGCTTAAATCATTCCCGTCCGGAAATGATTGCCGCCAACTGTGCCACCGCTGATATATGGAGATACCTCGGCCTGCCCTTCTGCTGCAATATGGCCAATACCGATAACGGAGATTTTGGCGCCCAGGCAGCCTTCGAAAAAACAGCCCAATATTACAGTGTTCTGCTGGCAGGGGTGAATATGGCCTATGGCGTCGGCTGCTACGAGGAGGGAATGATGCTCCGTTTTGCAGACCTTGTGTTCTCTAACGAAGTGATCGGCTATCTGAAGCACCTGGTAAGCGGCGTTGAGATCACCGATGAAACTTTGGCGGAAGATGTCATTGATGCCGTAGGTCCCGGTGGAACCTATCTCATGGAAAAGCACACCATGGATCACGTTCGTGATTTCTGGATGCCCGATATCCTCATTCCCCAAAAAATGGGCGAAGGCCAGGATCTGGAAGAACGCCTTGCCAAAGCTGCCTTGGATATCATTGAAAAGGGTCCCCAACATCTCCTCGCTGATGATAAAAAAGCGGCCATCGACGCTATCATGGACCGCGCCATGACAGAACGGAAATAACCGTATTTTCGCATCACAATCAAAGAACCGGCGTCTCTGTTTCCACAGAGACGCCGGTTCTTTTTTCTGTGCATCAAAGTGACTACGATATACTCAATCTCTTTTAATTGTATTGCCGCCATTTTTCTCCCATTTCACCACGGAAACGGAGTCCGGCAGCTCCATTGAAGCCGATCTCCATGGGGAGCAACCGTAGCCAACACCGGCAAACCCGTCAATGCTTCAATGACGCGGCGGTTATCACAGTGCATAAAATTTGTCTCATCGTAGCGGTTCATAATCATTCCTTTGATCGATAGTCCCATGTTTTTGCCGTAAGACACCGTCAGCGCCGCGCTGTTGATGCTGCCAAGTCCACTTTCGGTCACAATGATGAGCTCCATTGCCGCCATTTTCATCACGTTGACCAGCATCAGGGGTTCCCCGCCGAGGCTGAGTGGGCAGATAATGCCGCCGCATCCCTCTGCCACCGCAAAATCACAGCTGTTTTTGACAATTTCCAAATCCGCCCGCATTTTTTCCAAAGTCATGGTCACGCCGGAACGCGCCGCCGCCAAATGGGGAGATACCCCTTCTGCAAAAACGTAGGAAACCGTAATATTCTCATCGTTCAGGACAGCGCGGTCTTTCACGAAAACATCATCGCGAGGAGGAATTGAAGCACCGCTCAAGGCCGGCTTCCAGTAGTTTACAGCACAGCCTCGCTCCTTCAGTTCCTTACAAAGTAATGCCGATACATAGGTTTTCCCCACATCGGTTCCGACGGCGGTGACAAAAATTCCTTTGGTCATATCTGTTTCACCTCGAATCCCAACTCCTTTAACAGCAATTGATCCCCTTCCACGGTAATCCCTGCCGTAGTCAACATATCACCAGTAATGGCGCCATTGGCCCCGGACAAAAAGGCTTTCCGTCCCTTGTCAGGCAAAAGGCCCCGTCCGCCCGCAGTACGAAGCACCGCTCGGGGTAGGATCATGCGGTAAAGCGCCACAGTACGACAAAACTCCTCATTGGTCAGGACGGGACGGTCCTCCATAGGCGTTCCCCCAATGGGGTTCAAAAGATTCATCGGTACCGACGCGATTCCCATGGCACGTAGGTCAAAGGCCATATCAATACGATCTTCCATGGTTTCCCCCATACCGAAAATACCACCACTGCACAATTCCAGCCCCGCCGAGGCAGCGGCGCGAAGTGCAGCAATTTTATCATCGTAGGTATGGGTGGTACAAATTTGCGAAAAAAAACGGCGGGAGGTTTCCAAATTACAATGATAACGCGCCACCCCCGCGGCCTTTAACTGTTGAAATTGTTTTTTGGTCAACAGTCCATGGGAGGCACAGAGGCTGATCTCACACTGACATTTTACGGTCCTATAACTTTGACAAAGATCTTTCGTTTCTTCCGCCGTCAGACTGCGTCCCGAAGTTACCACGGAATAGCGGCCGATTCCCCGGCGGTGGCAGTCCAGGGCGTCATCAACGATGGCATCCGTTTCCAGGAGGGGATACGTTTCCACCTCGGTGGGATAATAAGCCGACTGGGCGCAATAGCGGCAATTCTCGGGGCAACGGCCGCTCTTGCCGTTAATGATGGCGCAGAGATCGAAGGCATTGCCAAAAAACTCTTGGCGCAGAACATCGGCTCCATGGCACAATTCCTCCAGATCCCAGCGGGCCAAAACCATGGCATCTTCTTTGGTAAGCCGTCCGCAGCGGGATTTATCTAAATAATCATAAAACCTCATGGTATTACCTCCTTTTAAGCAGGGATGCAAGGCGAGGTCCCAGCAAGGCCGCAACAACGCAAAGAACCGCATCACAAGGAATATCAATGGGGAAACAGGTCAAAACCATGCCCCATAACGGCACTTCGATGCCGAGAAACGCATGATTGGCAAAATACATATAAAAAATGCCGAAACCATAGGTCACGACCAATCCCCCCAGAGATGCCACCAGATATTGCAGAAACAGCAGGGAGCGATGAGAAGCTGAGAAGCGATGTTTCGTAAGTATTTGCACTAAAGTCCCTGTTACAAAGGCTGCCGCCACAAAGCCCAAAAGGAAGCCAAAGGTGGGTTTTACCACATAGGCGATGCCTCCTCCGGCAGCAAAAAGAGGAAATCCCATCAGCCCTAAAGCCACGTAGAGCCCCAAAGATAGAGCACCATAATAAGGGCCCAAAAGTATTCCCGCCAACAGCACAAATAAAAATTGCAGCGAATAATAATTGCCAAAGGGCAAGGGAAAATTAATGCGAGCCCCCAAAGCTGTCAAGGCGATGAAGAGCCCGCAAAGAGCGATTTCTCTCGATTTGATCGATCTTACGGTTTTTACTGACATAGGGCGTCGCTCCCAAGGCTGATCTCTCCTGCCTGAAGAATTTCAATACCCGTTTTCGTAACGATCACAAGGTTGCCCTTGTCGTTGATCTCTTTGACTCTTCCTTGGCAGCGGCGGCCATGGTTCCAAAAGGAAATCTCTCGCCCCAGGACAAGACTGCGGCGGCGATATTCCTCCATGAGTTCCGCGGCGGACAATTGTTGGCAAAGACGCATCAATTCCCTGTATATCTCGGCAGCCAACGCATTGCGGGTTCCCTCTACCAGACCGATGGATCCCGCCACATTGCGCAATTCTTCGGGGAAGTCATCGGTTTTCACATTGATGCCGATACCCACCACGATACTTTCAGCAATGCCACTTTCAAAATCCCCCATAGCCTCGGTAAGGATTCCGCAGACCTTTTTCCCATGGGAAAAAATATCATTGACCCATTTAATTTTCGGCGATTGGCATCCCATCCGTTCCATGGCGCGGCAGACAGCCACCGCCGCGGCAACAGTAACCTTTAAACTCTCCTCCACGGGAAGACAGGGGTGAAGGATGACACTCATATACAGCCCCGTTTTGGCCGGAGAATAAAATTGCCGCCCCATACGGCCACGGCCTGCCGTTTGCTCCTCTGCCATAACGACAGTACCATGGGGGCTGCCATCGGCGGCCATTTTTTTTGCCAAAGTATTGGTGGAATCCACCTTGGGAAGTACCGTAACGTCGGCGAGGTGTTCCCCCAAAGCAGCGCAAAAACCTTCGGCGGAAAGAATATCACTGGAAAATCGCAAGCAGTACCCTTTTTTGGTAGCAGCTTCGATCTCCCACCCTTCTTCTTTCAAAAATTGCACTGCCTTCCAAACCGCCGCTCGGGATACTCCCAACCGCTCCGCCAAATCCTGACCAGAGACAGCTTGGCCGCGATTTTGCTCTAAAATCGTAATTACATTCTGCTTCAAAGACATTTGATCCCTCCGTTGATTCTCAGCATATCACAATTCCCCTTATTTGTAAACTAAATTATTTTATTTAGTTTACAAATAATCTTCCTGTTAATATCGGCCATACCTTTCCGCCTCGCTCGGTATCTCACAAAATATTTTTTTCACACTTCGTGGGGAGAAGTCATAAAATACTTGATTGCGCACTTCGTGCCATATGATATAATATCAATGGAACGTGAGAAAGGTGGAAACCATGGAATATCGAATCAATCCAAAAAATGGAGACAAGTTATCAATTTTGGGATACGGTTGCCTTCGCTACACCAAAAAAGGCGCCGTCATCGACCAGGCGAAGGCGGAAAAAGAAATGGCCCGCGCTATTGCTCTGGGAGTCAATTATTTTGACACCGCTTATGTTTACCGTGGTAGTGAAGCAACTCTAGGAAAATTTCTGGCCAAAGGATATCGCGAGCAAGTTTATATCGCAACCAAATTGCCCCATTACCTCATCAAAAAACCCGGCGACACAGAAACTTATTTTCAGGAAGAGCTTTCCCGTTTGCAAACGAATTATGTAGACTATTACCTGATGCATATGCTCACCAACGTGGAAGCCTGGGAACGATTAAAATCCCTGAACGTTGACGAATGGCTGGAGGAAAAGAAAGCCCGGGGCGAGATCCGCGCCATTGGTTTTTCCTACCACGGCGGAACCAAGGCCTTTCAAGCGCTGATCGACGCTTACCCCTGGGATTTCTGCCAGGTACAGTTCAATTATATGGACGAGCACAGCCAGGCGGGGATCGAAGGGATCCGCTACGCCGCTGCCAGAGGAATCCCTGTTATGGTCATGGAACCGCTACGCGGCGGCCGGCTGGCCGAGGGGCTTCCCTCCAAAGCAAAGGAGCTCTTCCACAAGGACGACAGCAGCCGCAGTCCCGCCAGACGGGGTCTTGAATGGATTTGGGATCATCCCGAAGTGATTCTGGCTTTGTCGGGAATGAACGATATTGCCCAGGTGGAGGACAATGCCAAGGCAGCCTCAGAACGTAAACCCCTGACGAAAAAAGATCTGGCGTTATTCCAAGCAGTGAGAAAAGAGATCGACGCTGTAGAAAAAATCCATTGTACCGGCTGCGGCTATTGCCAACCATGCCCCCAAGGCGTGGACATCCCCAACTGTTTCCGCAGTTATAACGTACGGTTCAGCGATGGTTGGTTCAAAGGACTCAAAGAATATTTTATGATGACGACCCTTCGGGAAAAACGATCCAATGCCGGGCAGTGCGTCCAATGCGGCAAATGCAAACGCCATTGCCCACAAGCCATCGACATCCCCCGGGAATTGGCAAAAGTTTCCCGCAAACTGGAAGGTCCCATCTACCGCATTGCCGCAGGAGTGGCAAAAAAAATTGTACGATTTTAAAAAAATTTACTTTTTTTCACAAAGTATGATATAATGAAAGGTAATTTGTAAGGAGGTGAGGGTCGATGCAGGAAACGCCCATTCGCGTCGTACAATATGGCTGTGGCCGCATGGCCCGATATATCGTCCGTTATCTGGTAGAATGCGGTGCCGAGATCGTTGGCGCCATCGACAAAAATCCCGCGCTCATCGGTACCGATGTAGGAGTTTTCGCTGGAATCGCGCCTTTGGGAGTCTCCATCAGCGATGACGCGGAAACCGTATTGGAACAGACAAAACCTCAGGTAGCGATCTTATCTCTTTACGGTACCATGGCAGAAATCGCGGGTCCCGCCGAATCATGCTTAAAGCGGGGGATCTCTGTGATTACCTCCTGTGAAGAGGCCTTTTATCCCCAAAATACCGCCGGGGAACTTTATCGTCACTTGGACCGTATTGCCAAAGCGCATCAATGCACCATGTTGGCCACGGGAATGCAGGATGTATTCTGGCTGAACATGGCGACCTGCGTGGCCGGAGGCGTCCACCATATCGACGCCATGGAAGCCATCATCAGCTATAATGCTGAAGAATACGGCAAAGCCCTTTCCCTAGCCCACGGCGTGGGACTCTCGTTGGAGGAGTTCCGGGCCACAGTCGGTCGGGAAACGGAACAGATGCCAAGTTACATATGGAATGCTGTGGAAGCCCTCTGCCGTAAGATGGGATGGCCCATCAAAAACCTTACCCAACGATGCGAACCTTGCTTGGCTCCGCAGCCGATACGCTCTGAAGTCCTCGGCCTTACAGTCCCCAAAGGCAATGCCGTGGGCATGATCTCCATTGTAACAGCAGAAACCATGATGGGACCCACCGTCACCATGAAAAGCGTAGGCAAGATTTACGCTTACGGCGAAGAAGACCTCTGCCTATGGAAGATCAAAGGGGAACCAGATACCGAATTTTCCGTACGTAATCCCGCCACCGTAGAACATACGGCGGCAGCAACGGTAAATCGAATTCCCACGGTCATGAATGCGCCATCTGGTTTTTTGACCGCTGCGGAACTGCGAGAATACGGATATAATATGGAATATCCCACGTATCCCCTACATTTTTATTGACACAAAAAATAAGCTCGTCAGCATCGAACTGACGGGCTTTATTGTTTTAGGATCGAGCTTCCTCATAACGGCGTAGGTTCTTTTCGATTTTTACCATGGTACTGTAAGCAGAGGCCGCTTCTTCCTGGCCGACATCTCCAAAAAGCAGCTCCATAAAACCTTTTTCCTGCTGAAAATAATTCACTTTCATCTCCCGATATTTTTCCGTGGGGGCCAAGCGGAGTTTGCGATGATCGTTTTTGTCCCGCAGGATGGAAATGAACCCCTTTCGCTCCAGTTTTAAGGCGATTTGTTTCACATTTTGGTGGGAAGTCCCCATCAACTCTGACAGCTCCTTCAAGGTGGGAGGATCCTCGCGGAAAAGGGATAAGCAGATCAGGAAAAAAAATTGTTTACAGGTAATTTCCTCATAAAAAGAATCTCCGGCGGTTTGGAGCAAATTTCCCAAAAGAAACATTTCGCCGAAGAGCCGCCGTTTCACCGGAAGCCGCTCCAATAACTGTTCCCGATCCATGTGACACATCATTTCCTTTCCAACGATTTGACATATTCTACCAGGGGGAAAATGGCCCCTTCATTGCTGCGATCATGAGAGGATTCAAAGATGCGCAACATTTCCTCTTCCTCAGCGGTACGTTGATGTTTCTTTTCCAGGGAACGGCTCATCATTTTCAGCATTTTTCTAGGGAGAAATCCCATTTTTTCGTAATTGAGACCGCCCTCCAGATAAAAAAAGGCTATGGAATCCTGTTCCTCCGAGGTGAAATTATCCTGGGGGATTTTTTCAATCAAAGCAGACGCTTCTTTGGGCGTTGCCCCTACGGCAAATACGGCAATCAATTTTCTGGCCGCTTCGGGACGCTGCCGGATTTTGGAAAAACCTTGGATCTTTCCGGCCATCATCCCACCGCCGTAAATTACTTTATCGGCGTGGTTCCATTGATCAGTTGTAAGCTTTTTATCTTCGACTGCGTCACACCGAAGGGCATTACCGATCCATTGCGCATATTTTCGACTGAACCCCGTATTGCTGTGATATACCACAATCATCCTTTTACTTCCTTTCATCGTCTTATATATGTAATATATTATCTATTATGCTTTTTGTCAAGATAAAAAAATTGCCCTCTGCAATGGCAAAGGGCAGTTGTCGAAAAGTACCGCTTGTTCGACATAGGGACAGGCAAACTTACGCCTGTATCAGAAATATGGCCTTAAACGGAATCATAGGGGTTGATTCCAAACTTTAAACTAATTTGCACAAATTGTCGAAATTTTTTATCCAATAAACATTTTTTTCAACATCATTTGCTGTTTCTTTATTGTAACAGATGACCGCTAATAATGCAACAAGCTGGCGAAAAGTTGAAATGTTAATACAATTCCGCCAATCATTGTTTCAAGTAGGACAAGATCTCTCCCGCATTTTGGTCAGGCTTGACTTTGCGCCAAATTTTCTCAAGATTCCCTTTTTCATCAATAAGAAATGTGGTGCGTACTACTTTGCCTCCGCTTTTTTTCTTTTGCCAAACACCGTAATCCTCCAAAGTTTTATGTTCCGAATCTGACAACAGCATAAAGGGAAGGTCATATTTTTCCGCAAATTTTCGGTGGGATGCCTCGCTGTCCTTACTTAATCCAATGATTATGACCCCTTGATCACAGAATTCCCAATAATGATGGGCAAAAGCGGCTGCTTGGCGGGAACAGCCGGGTGTGTTATCTTTCGGATAGCAATAGAGCACCACTTTTTTCCCCAGATAGTCTGACAAACGCACCGCGTTGCCGTCTTTGTCAGGAAGAGTGAAATCAGGAGCTTTCATTCCTTCTTCTAACATCAAAATACCTCCACTCTTTTTTATTTTAAAAACACCAACGTCCTGTTGTTAGAACGAACAGCACAGTAAGAAAATCCCAATGAGGAGAAATTCCTTGCCGCTTCGAGATTTTCGGCATTCTGCTCTGCCAAATGGCGCACCATGGCGCCACGGGCCATTTTAACATAAACCCCCTTTTCCCGCACGATGCCACTGTCCAACTCACCAAAGACAACATTTATGATACGCATATGCTCATCCAAATACGGCACTACAGCTTTGGAATATTCTGCAGAAGCCAAATTTAACAAAACAGTATCGTCATTTATCAATGATTTTGCCAAGGAATCTCCCCAGAAATCATAGAGGTTTCGGTAAAAACCCATTTTCAATTTCGCGTTCATTTCTAAACGATAAGGAACAATGCCGTCAAAGGGTTTCAATACACCGTAAAACCCCGATAAGATTCTCAGATGCTTTTGTATATAGTGAAACTGAGAGCAACTGAAGACCTCTGGCGCCATATATTGATACTGAATCCCCTCATAGGCCAGGATCGCCGGAGTATCTCCACGCATTAGATCCATGTTTCGGAATCGCTCATAATTTAATGACGCAATACTGTCATTACACTGCAATAGTGTTTTCAAACCTTCATAAGAAAGATCTCGCAGATATTCAAGTAAAATACTTGTACGTTCCAGAAATTCAGGCTGCCCCTAAGGAGCAATGGAATCGCAATCCTCCCGCATCTTTTTTGCGGGAGAAATGATTATTTTCATAACAAGCCTCCTCCTTTGCAGATGGAAACAATTTCGCTGCTGTTCCGGAATTTCCTTCTCAAAAAAGAATCCCCCGCAACAAAAAGCTGAGGGGGAGTTCTATTTTACAGTATTAGCATAAGCAACGCAGCTGAACCAAAGATTCCGGCCAAAATGAGAAGTTTTCTTTTGGCTTCTTTACGGATTTGGCGGTGTTCCTCTTCCCGGCAGGCCTTGAGGAACCGCTCCCGGTCTTGAGGGTCGGGCGCGGCGCAGCCAGAGCGTTTGTATTCTTCATACACGTTTCCCAAAAGATGGAAAAACTCTTTTTCCGTCATGGAATTTTTTGACACCATGGTTCGCATTCTCTCGATCAATCAACCATTCCCAAGAAAATGGAGAACATTTTTGCGGCTTCGCTGCGCCGTGCATTGCCCTGAGGATCAAATTCACCGGTATCACGACCGCTAATGATTCCGGCCTGCTGCATGACAGTGACATACTCTTTGGCAAAGGCGCCAATCTTATTGCTGTCGGTAAATGTTTTAGCTTCTACAGTCTTATCCAGCGTAATATTCTGGCTTTCAGCATAACGCCCTAACATGGTCACCAGCTGCTCTCTGGTAATCTTTGCTTCCGGAGCAAAATTCGAAGTGTCAATCCCGTTGACTATGCCCTGATCTTTGGCCCAAGCAATGGAAGCATTGGCCCAATGGTTTGTAGCCACGTCGTCAAAGACCTTTTTCCCTTCATAAGCTCTCAATTCATCATCAGTGGCAAAGGCAGAGGCCACCATCTTGGCAAACTGAGCGCGGGTGATCAAGCCTTCAGGGTCAAAAGTCGTTTCCGTGATGCCGTTGATGACGCCGCGGCCTACTAAGTCATAAATGAAGGAAGCATACCAGGCATTGGAAGGCACATCGCTGAATT
>CAJFVQ010000065.1 GCA_904420535.1 Candidatus Cryptoclostridium obscurum | reverse complement strand
TAATGTCGTTTTACCGTGGTCTACGTGACCAATGGTCCCAATGTTTACATGTGGCTTTGTTCTTTCGTACTTTTGTTTCGCCATGGTAATTTCCTCCTTAAGGATTCTGACAATCTAATAAATATTTTAAAGTTTAAAATCAACCTTTATATTTTTCAATAATGGTTTCCGCAATGTTTTTGGGAACCTCTTCATAGTGAGCAAACTGCATCACATAGGTGCCGCGTCCCTGGGTTTTGGAACGGAGATCCGTAGCGTAACCGAACATTTCTGACAAGGGAACGAAACCGCGAATGATCTGCATACCATTTAAGGCTTCCATCCCTTCGAGACGACCGCGGCGGCTATTGATATCGCCAATGACGTCACCCATATATTCTTCGGGAACAGTGACCTCCAATTTAAATATAGGTTCCAGTAAAACGGCCTGAGCTTTTGCAGCTGCTTCTTTAAATGCCATAGAACCGGCAATCTTAAAGGCCATTTCCGAAGAGTCAACCTCGTGATAAGAGCCGTCTACAAGAGTAGCTTTAATATCTACCACCGGGAAGCCGGCCAAAGTACCGTTCTCCATTGCTTCTTTAATCCCGGCTTCAATGGGGGGGATGAACTCTTTGGGAACCACACCACCAACGATTTTACTTTCAAATTCAAAGCCTTTCCCGGGTTCTTGAGGTTCAAATTCCACAACGCAGTGACCATACTGCCCATGACCGCCGCTTTGGCGGGCGAATTTGGTGTTTGCTTTGGCAGGTCTGCGGAAAGTTTCGCGATACGCGACCTGGGGTTTCCCCACGTTGGCATCGACCCTGAACTCTCTCAAAAGACGGTCCACAATGATTTCCAGATGCAATTCTCCCATCCCGGAAATAATGGTTTGCCCGGTTTCCGTATCAGTATGAACGCGGAATGTAGGATCTTCTTCAGCCAACTTCTGCAGAGCCAGACTCATTTTTTCCTGGTCCGCAGTGGTTTTGGGCTCGATGGCAATGTCGATGACTGGTTCGGGGAAATCCATGCTTTCCAGAACCACAGGCTGGTCGTAATCACAAAGGGTTTCACCGGTGGTGGTGAATTTCAGACCAACGGCTGCCAAAATATCACCGGCATAACATTCTTCAATATCTTCTCGTTTATCTGCGTGCATTTGCAGCAGACGGCCGACTCTTTCCTTTTTCCCCTTAGTGGAATTGTATACATAGGAACCGCTTTTAAGGCTACCGGAATAAACGCGGAAGAATGTAAGTTTCCCCACATAAGGGTCGCTGACAATTTTAAATGCCAAAGCGCTGAAGGGGCCATTGTCATCGGCTTCCCGGACGCATTCTTCTTCATTGTCGGGGTCGTAACCGCCAATGGGAGGCACATCGATAGGAGAGGGCAAATAATTGACAATGGCATTCAATAAGAGGCGGACACCTTTATTTTTAAACGAAGAACCACAGAGTACTGGAGTCATCTTTACACCAATGGTGGCAGTCCGAATCACATCCATAATTTTTTGCTGTGAGATTTCTTCGCCTTCCAACACCATTTCCATCAGCTCGTCGTCAAAGTCTGCTAACGCTTCCAGCATGACATCACGATACTCGTTGGCTTTATCCACCATATCTTCGGGAATGGGCTGATGTTCCAACTGCTTATCGCCGTCATAGAGGGTAGCGTCCATAGTGACGAGGTCGATAATTCCATTGAAATTCTCTTCAGAACCGATGGGAATTTGGATGGGCACAGGATGGGCGCCAAGACGCTCGCGAATCATTTTTACACCGCGGAAAAAATCCGCGCCCATACGGTCCATTTTATTGATATACGCAATACGAGGGACACCATAGCGGTCGGCCTGGCGCCATACCGTTTCCGACTGGGGTTCTACACCGCCTACGGAACAGAATACGGCAACAGCGCCGTCGAGGACTCTCAGAGAGCGTTCCACTTCAACGGTGAAGTCCACATGGCCGGGTGTGTCAATGATGTTAATACGATGATCTTTCCAGATACAGGTCGTCGCCGCGGAAGTAATAGTAATGCCGCGTTCTTGTTCCTGTACCATGTAGTCCATGGTAGCAGCGCCGTCATGAACTTCTCCGATCCGATGCACCACGCCGGTATAGTAGAGCATACGTTCCGTTGTCGTTGTTTTACCGGCATCAATGTGAGCCATAATACCGATATTTCTTGTTTTTTCGAGGCTATACTGTCTCATTCTAATCCTCCACCTTATGCAATTGCTTTCTTACCATCTGAAATGAGCAAAAGCTTTGTTGGCTTCGGCCATCTTATGAGTATCTTCGCGTTTTTTTACAGATGCTCCAGTATTATTGGCAGCATCCATCAATTCGCCGGCAACTTTTTCCTCCATGGATTTGCCGCCGCGTTTTCTGGCGAACATGACAATCCAGCGGATACCCAAAGTTTGGCGTCTGTCAGCACGGACTTCGATGGGAACCTGATAGTTGGCACCACCAACACGTCTGGCTTTTACTTCCAATACAGGCATAACGTTGTTCATGGCTTCTTCAAAGACTTCGATGGGATCTTTGCCAGTTTTTTCTTTGATGATATCAAAAGCGCCATAAACAATTTTTTCTGCCTGGCCTTTTTTTCCGTCCAGCATAATCTGGTTGATGAATTTACTCAAAACAACGCTGTTATATACGGGATCGGGTAATACGTCGATTCTTTTAATATTACCCCGTCTGGTCATTATGCTTCCTCCTTTGGAATCAATTTCACAATTACTTCTTATCTAATAGAAACTTATTTTGCCGAAGCTTTGGCTTTGGGCCGTTTTGCACCGTATTTGGAACGGGCTTGGCCGCGGTTGGCGACGCCTGCGGTATCCAACGTACCACGAATAATATGGTAGCGAACACCGGGAAGGTCTTTCACCCTGCCGCCACGGATAAGAGTAACGGAGTGTTCCTGAAGATTATGACCGATGCCGGGAATATAAGCAGTAACTTCCATAGAATTACTTAAACGAACACGGGCAACTTTTCTCAAAGCAGAGTTGGGTTTTTTCGGTGTGGTTGTATACACTCTGGTGCAAACACCGCGTTTTTGAGGACAACCTTTCATGGCAGGTGCTGCGGATTTCTTTTCCATAACCTCTCTGCTGTTCCGCACTAACTGGCTGATTGTAGGCAAAATTCCACCTCCTCACACTTGTTTAAAAATTGTATATAATTATTAAATTTAGACAAAAATTTATAAAATCCCCGCTGATGCGGCGCCGACTTTAATACCGCACAACTCGCCCAGCTGGATCATAGACGCAACGGTCAGCACCTCGACTCCGTTCTCACGACAAAGCGCAAGCAGCGGAGCGAGGATATCCGACCGAACATCTTCTGCTATGAGAACCTTCTTACACAGGCCTTTTTCTACCATTCGTATTGTTTGTTTGGTACCGACTACTTTTTCGGCGGCCCGTATTTCGAATTGTTCCACTTGACTCCTCCTAAAATGGCATAGTTATCCTACCATTGAAAAGCCGCGGGGACTATTTTATCACTCCAGAGTATCATTGTCAAGGGTATTTTCAGGAAGATTTTCATCTTCTTGTTCCGGATAAACTACGGCTTCCGGCATAGATTTCGGAGTAATGGATTCTTCTTCCAATCCGGTTAGGCTGACATTGCGGTAGCAGCTCATGCCGGTACCGGCGGGAATCAGTTTCCCAATAATGACGTTTTCTTTCAAGCCAATAAGCGGATCGACTTTTCCCTTGATAGCGGCATCTGTCAGAACTCTCGTGGTTTCTTGGAAGGATGCGGCGGAAAGGAAGGAATCCGTAGCCAAAGCCGCTTTGGTAATGCCCAAAAGCACCGGGGATGCGGTGGCGGGTTCTTTCCCAGCAGCAATGAGGGCTTCGTTTTTCACGTCGAACTCATTGGTATCCACCATGGAACCGGGCAGCATATCGCCGTCACCAGGTTCTTCAATTTTCACCTTCTTCAGCATTTGGCGGATCATGATTTCAATATGCTTGTCGTTGATATCAACCCCTTGGAGGCGATAAACGCTTTGCACTTCTTTCAAAAGATAATCATGAACACCTTTCACGCCTTTGACTTTCAAAACGTCATGGGGGTTGATGGAACCTTCGGTAAGGGCATCTCCGGCTTCCACCGTATCGCCGTCTTGGACACGAATCCGAGAGTTAAAAGGCGTAAGATAGGAGGCTTTTTCTTCTCCCTCATCCATGATGACGATTTTGCGCTGGCCTTTAGATTCTTCCATATGAACGACGCCGTCGGCCTCGGAAATAATCCCCTGATATTTCGGTTTTCTGGCTTCAAAAAGTTCTTCTACACGAGGAAGCCCCTGAGTAATATCATCCCCGGCGACACCACCGGTATGGAAGGTACGCATGGTGAGCTGAGTACCGGGTTCCCCAATGGACTGGGCGGCGATGGTGCCGACGGCTTCTCCGATATCCACCATGGAGCCGGTGGCGAGATTACGCCCGTAACATTTCTTGCAGACGCCGTAACGGCTTTTACAGGTCAACACGGAGCGTATGCAAACTTTCCGTTTTTCCTTCGGCAATGTTTCCATATAGGCTTCAATGATGGGAAGATGGGCTTCGGTAATCTCTTCCCCTGCAGGAACAATGATCTCGCCGGTGTGTTCATTGACCAAATCAATGGCGGCAACCCGGCCTTCTACTCGTTCAGCAAGGGGCTCGATATTGGGAATTTCTTCCACCCAAATACCGGTGGAAGCGCCGCAATCTTCTTCTCGGACGATAACTTCCTGAGCGACATCGACCAAACGGCGAGTAAGATAACCGGAATCCGCAGTGCGGAGAGCAGTATCAGCCAGACCTTTTCTGGCGCCGTGGGTAGAAATGAAGAATTCCAAAACATTAAGACCTTCACGGAAATTTGCTTTGATGGGCAAGTCAATAATTTTACCGGAAGGATCGGCCATGAGACCGCGAGTCCCGGCCAACTGACGAATTTGTTGAACATTACCGCGAGCCCCAGAATTGGCCATCATATAAATGGGGTTAAATTTATCAAGATTTCCCATCAGGTGACTGGTAACGTCATCGGTGGCTTTGTTCCAAATTTCAATCACTTTATTGTAACGCTCGTTTTCCGTGACAAGGCCGCGGCGGAACAATTCTTCCACAGAAGCCACATCTTTATCGGCCTGGGACATAATCTCCTTTTTCTGAGGAGGAATTTTGATGTCCTGGAAACCGATGGTAATGCCGGCCTGGGTAGAAGTAGAATACCCCATGGCTTTGATGCCGTCGAGCAATTCTGCCGCCTTGGAAATTCCCATAATACGGTAGCAACGGTCAACAATATCCCCTAAGGTTTTTTTGTCAACTTCACAGTTATAGAATCCCATTTCTCTGGGAATGGGGATATTATAGTTAAATTTCAGACGTCCCACAGTAGTACGGACACGACAATAGTGGCCGTTTTCATGTTTTTCAAATTCCTGACGCTGTTTCTTCACCATCATATAATCCCATTCTTCGGGCTTAATGACTTCGATTTCCGCGTGAAGATCCAAATCGCCGTTTTCATAGGCCATATAAGCTTCGTCATAGCTGCTGAAGCATTTGCCTTCTCCTTTGGCCCCTTCTTTGACAGCAGTAAGATAATAGGAACCCAAGACCATATCCTGGGTAGGAACAGCAACGGGATGGCCGTCTTTGGGGTTTAAAATATTATAAGTAGACAGCATCAAAATACGGGCTTCGGCCTGGGCTTCGGCGGACAAAGGGAGATGGACGGCCATTTGGTCGCCGTCAAAGTCCGCATTATAAGCAGTACAGACCAAAGGATGCAGCTGAATGGCGCGGCCTTCCACCAGGATGGGTTCAAAGGCCTGAATGCCTAAACGATGGAGCGTAGGAGCGCGATTCAAAAGAACAGGATGGTCTTTGATGACATCTTCCAGCACATCCCAGACTTCGGGACGAACCCGCTCTACCATACGTTTAGCGCTTTTAATATTATGGGCCAAGCCATCTTTGACCAGGCGTTTCATCACAAAGGGTTTAAACAATTCCAACGCCATTTCTTTGGGCAAGCCGCACTGATGCATTTTCAGCTCCGGTCCCACCACGATAACAGAACGGCCAGAATAGTCTACGCGTTTTCCCAAAAGATTTTGGCGGAACCGTCCCTGTTTTCCTTTGAGCATATCGCTCAAAGATTTCAAAGGACGATTGCCGGGGCCGGTAACGGGACGCCCTCTGCGTCCATTGTCGATCAGGGCGTCGACGGCTTCCTGAAGCATCCGCTTTTCGTTGCGAACAATAATATCGGGAGCTCCCAAGTCCAAAAGACGTTTTAAGCGGTTATTGCGGTTGATCACCCGCCGATAGAGATCATTCAAATCCGACGTGGCAAAACGGCCGCCGTCTAACTGAACCATGGGACGGACTTCCGGCGGAATTACCGGCACCACGTCAATGATCATCCATTCCGGCTTATTTCCGGAATGAAGGAAGGCTTCCACCACTTCCAGTCGGCGAATGGCGCGAATGCGGCGCTGACCGCTGACTTCTTTCAATTCAGTACGGAGTTCTTTTGCCAAAGCTTCCAGATCCAGGGAAGCGAGCATTTCCTGTACGGCTTCTGCCCCCATACCGGCACGAAAGCCATCGCCATACTGCTCCCGGGCTTCGCGGTATTCCGATTCGGTTAAAAGAGATTTGGCAACCAAAGGCGTATCGCCGCCGTCCAATACCACATAAGAAACAAAATAAAGAATCTTTTCCAACGCCCTGGGGCTCATATCCAAAATCAATCCCATACGGCTGGGAATCCCCTTAAAGTACCAAATATGAGACACAGGTGCCGCCAATTCAATATGCCCCATGCGTTCCCGGCGCACTTTGGCTCGGGTTACTTCAACGCCGCAGCGGTCGCAGATCACGCCTTTATAGCGCACTCTTTTATATTTCCCGCAATGACATTCCCAGTCCTTGGTGGGTCCGAAGATCCGTTCGCAAAAGAGTCCGTCACGTTCGGGCTTTAAGGTTCGATAATTGATGGTCTCGGGCTTTTTTACTTCGCCGTAGGACCATTCCAAAATTTTTTCTTTGGAAGCGAGACCGATTTTCATGCGGTCAAAATTACTTACATCAATCAAGGATCAACTCTCCCTTCATTGGCCAAATGACTTCGGCATCAAAGGTCATCGTCCATGGCGTCAACCATGTCGAGATCCAAATCGTCGAGATCAAGACTATCATCGTCAATGCCCATCCCTTCCAAAAGGTCAAGGCTGTCGTCGCTGACATCCATTTCATCCAAAGGAATGGTATCGTCAATCATATCGTCATCCAGAGGTTCTTCATAATCGCCAACACTTTCGCCGCTTTCATCCACTACAATGGCGGAATCGGAACGAAGGGAAGGACGGTCGCCCGCTCCCAATTCATCGCCGAAATCGTCACGGTCATGGTCATGAGGAGGAAGATCGAGATCGTCGTCGAGTTCGCGGATTTCGATTTCTTCATCGTCAGCAGAAAGCACTTTCACATCGAGACACAAACTTTGCAACTCTTTGATCAGAACCTTAAAGGATTCAGGCACACCGGGCTCCGGCACGTTTTCCCCTTTGACAATGCTCTCGTAAGTCTTCACGCGACCCACCACATCGTCGGATTTTACAGTGAGAATTTCCTGCAAGGTATAAGCCGCGCCATAAGCTTCCAGAGCCCAAACTTCCATTTCACCAAAGCGCTGACCACCGAATTGAGCTTTCCCGCCCAGAGGCTGCTGGGTGACGAGGGAATAAGGCCCCGTGGAACGAGCGTGAATCTTATCATCAACGAGGTGATGGAGTTTCAACATATACATCACGCCCACGGTGACAGGATTGTCGAAGGGCTGTCCCGTGCGTCCGTCTCTTAAAATACTTTTACCAGTATAGTCCATGCCGGCTTCTTCCAGGGCATTGACAATATCTTCCTCTGTGGCGCCGTCGAACACTGGCGTTGCCACATGAATTCCAAGATTCTTGGCAGCCCAGCCCAGATGGCATTCAAGCACCTGCCCGATATTCATACGAGAAGGAACCCCCAAGGGATTCAATACCACATCCACCGGAGTGCCGTCGGGAAGGAAGGGCATGTTTTCCTCCGGCAAAATACGGGAAACAACCCCCTTATTCCCATGACGTCCGGCCATTTTGTCGCCAACGGAAATTTTACGCTTCTGGGCCACATAAACGCGGACCAATTTATTGACACCAGGAGGAAGTTCATCACCATTGACCCGGGAAAAGACCCGAATATCTACGACCTTGCCGTTTTCCCCGTGGGGCACTCGCAAAGAGGTATCCCGCACTTCTCGGGCCTTCTCGCCAAAGATGGCGCGAAGAAGCCGCTCTTCCGCCGTGAGTTCCGTTTCTCCTTTGGGGGTAACTTTTCCCACCAAAATATCGCCGGAACGGACTTCGGTACCGATGCGGATAATGCCGGTTGCATCGAGATCTTTCAAAATATCATCGCTGACATTGGGGATATCTCGGGTTATTTCTTCCGGTCCCAATTTGGTATCTCGAGCGTCGCATTCGTATTCTTCAATATGAACAGAGGTGAAATAATCATCTCTGACTAATCGTTCATTCAAAAGGATGGCGTCTTCGTAATTATAGCCTTCCCAGGTCATAAAGGCCACGACCACATTGCGTCCCAAGGCCAATTCGCCGTGGTCCGTCGCGGGGCCGTCGG
This sequence comes from Candidatus Cryptoclostridium obscurum, assembly GCA_904420535.1. Taxonomy (GTDB): domain Bacteria; phylum Bacillota; class Dehalobacteriia; order UBA7702; family UBA7702; genus Cryptoclostridium; species Cryptoclostridium obscurum. Next base: position 8,782 of record CAJFVQ010000065.1, on the reverse strand, counting down.
CCAACACCTGGCCTTTGGCCACCCGCTCGCCTTTATGGACGATGGGGCGCTGGTTGACGCAGGTTCCCTGATTGGAGCGTTTATATTTGGCCAAATGATGACGTTCCGTTTCGCCGTCGTCGCGGCGAACAATGATGGTATCGCCATCGACCCGTTCAATGAGACCGTCGCCTCGGGCGACCTCTACGACGCGGGAATCCACAGCCGTTTTCCGTTCCATGCCGGTGCCCACAAAGGGAGCGTCGGTATTGAGAAGCGGCACTGCCTGGCGCTGCATATTGGCTCCCATCAGGGCACGGTTGGCATCATCATGCTCCAGGAAGGGAATCAAAGCAGCAGCAACAGAAACAACCTGTTTCGGGCTGACGTCCATATAATCCACCCGAGAAGGCGGCATGGTGGTGATATCGCGGCCATAGCGGACATTGACTCGCTTGTTTAAGAAACGTCCCTCCTCATCCAGGGGTTCGTTGGCCTGAGCCACCACATATTTATCTTCTTCATCGGCGGTGAGATAATCCATGATCTCTGTAACTACGCCGGTCTCTTTGTCTACGCGCCGGTAAGGCGTTTCAATAAAGCCGTACTCGTTGATGCGGGCATAGGTGCTCAAAGACCCGATCAGACCGATATTGGGACCTTCCGGCGTCTCGATGGGGCACATTCTGCCATAGTGAGAATGATGAACGTCGCGAACTTCGAACCCTGCCCGTTCTCGAGAAAGACCGCCGGGGCCCAAGGCCGAAAGACGACGCTTGTGGGTCAATTCCGCCAGAGGATTATTCTGGTCCATAAACTGGGATAACTGAGAAGAACCGAAAAATTCTTTCAGCGCGGCGACCACGGGACGGATGTTGATCAACAACTGCGGCGTGACGTTTTCCGTATCCTGAATGGTCATACGTTCCTTGACCACCCGCTCCATACGGGAAAGGCCGATACGGAACTGATTCTGGAGCAATTCGCCGACGCAGCGGATGCGACGGTTCCCCAGGTGGTCAATGTCGTCGGCTTCGATGCCGCCGTCCATCAACACAAGAAAAAGCTTCAGCGTTTCAAAGATATCGGGTTTGGTCAAATGCTTGATATAATCGTTGCGGACAGTGTTAATATCGCCGTCATAAGCCACATAGTCCTGGGCTTCGTCACTCCAGACCTTGCCTTCTTCATTGATTCGTTTGAAAACGCCGTGTTTCAGCTTTTTATCTAATTTGTAGCGACCGACGTTCCCCAGATCGTAACGTTTGGGATCAAAGAATAAAGCGTGCAAAAGATTCCGGGCAGAATCCACCGTAGGTGGTTCGCCGGGACGAAGCTTTTTATAAATCTCCAACAAGCTCTCTTCTTCGTTGGTGGTACTGTCTTTTTCCAGTGTGGCAAGAATGTGTTCGTTTTCACCAGTGAGACTGATAATGTCCTCATCGGTGGGGTATCCCAATGCTCGCAATAGCACAGTCGCGGGAAGTTTTCTGGTGCGGTCGATACGTACATAGACCGTACCGGCGGCGTCAGTTTCAAATTCCAGCCAGGCGCCGCGATTGGGAATGATGGTGGAACCGTAAATATCAGCACCGTTATTGGCGTCTTTGGTATGACTGAAATAGACGCCGGGAGACCGAACCAACTGGCTGACAATGACACGTTCCGCCCCGTTGACAATGAAAGTCCCCTGTTCTGTCATGAGATGAAAATCGCCGAGGAAGACTTCCTGTTCCTTCACTTCGCCGGTTTCCTTATTGATCAGGCGCACTTTCACTTTTAACGGCGCGGCATAAGTCGTATCCCGTTCTTTACACTCTTCAACTTCATACTTTGGTTCTCCCAGGGTGTAATCGATGAATTCCAAAGCCAGATTTCCGGTAAAATCCTGAATGGGGGAAATATCATCGAAAATTGCTTTGAGACCTTCATCCAAGAACCATTGATAGGACCTTTTTTGGATCTCGATCAAGTCAGGCATTTCCTGCACTTCACGGATCCTGGAATAATCTCTGCGTTCCCTTACTCCAAGCCCATCGTTAGTCATCAAATAAACCACTCCTTAAGCTTGACATATTATTCGAAAGGGAGACTCACCGAGGCCTTACCGCAAGCCCCTCGGCCCATCCGCTCATCGTCTTACCGCAAGCCCGAAGAGTTGTCCTTTTCCCCAATTTGTGATATACTTGCGACATCGCAAAAATATCGGGGAGCCAGACTGGACAGCCGCCCAATGAAATCATAAATTTGAAAAGCATCTGAATCGATGCGATAATCACCCTATTTTATAGAATAGGCATTATATAATGATATCACCGCAAGAGTCACTTGTCAATAAAAAAATTTCATAAATAAAGACGATACAGAAACAATTCTCCCGATTTTTCTTACAAAATAAATGAAATGCCGTGAAAATAAATTTTTTTCTACCATATTTATTTTTTATTTTATCACAATTACCTTAATGATAGCGATAATGATCGCCCCATCATCTCGTAACAATATAAAATCATAAAAAAGATGTTCTCTGGGTTATCATAACCCAAAGAGCATCTTTTTACTAATATTTTACTTTTTTACATTACCGCAAGGACTCTATGCGGTTTCTGCGTTCAATTTCTCTCCTCGTTTGTTCCGCACAGTAATTTCCAATTTTTGCTTGACGCTGTAATTCGCGGATCTGCATCTCTAGATCTGCCGTTTGGATATTTTGCAGTTTCATACGGTCTGCTGTTTGCTGAGTATTTTCCGCAATCTCTGCCAGATAATGGTTCGTTTCCGATATTTTTTCAAAAAGAGCAAATTGATTCCTTTTGACGGCATCCAGTTGGAGCAAAATATCGTCGAGCCTTGCAACTCTCCGTTTCTAAAAGATTGTATGCGCCATCAGGCCCCTCCAGAGCAACGCAACGGCCGGTATCAAAATATTCATAGAGAGAAGCAACCATGGAAAAATTGCGATACTTTGGGTGGATCACATTGAGCGCATAAAATGAATCCAACGTTTCCCTGCTGGCAGCGTTGAGGTTCGCGACTTTCTTCCATTCCGCTTGGAAATAAAGTTTCATCCGATTTTCCTCTGCGACACGAGCTTTTTCCATGTCAATCGCTTGACTGTACTCATTCACTCTTCTTTGACTGTCATGAAAACTTTTTTGCTGTTTCTTTATCTTTTTCACGATAAACACGGCAAATGATATGATAGGAATCAATCCGGTTGCCGTAATAAAACTAAAAGAATCCAAATCCCACCCATAAAATGAAATAAATGCAGAAAAAACAACGCAAGAATAGATAAGCCCCAAACCAAAACATCCATACCAACCGCACCCTATAGGTTCTTCGATATCTTCAATTGGTACGCCCGGTGATTTAATTTTAATAGAATTCCCCAATGAGTCAATTTTCCGCTGCAGATCTTCCATCAATCGTTTCTGCTTGTAGATCTCATTTTCCATGGCCAAAACAATACGCAAATACTCTTTGCATTTCTTAAGATCCATCATCGTTTTCTCCATTGCACGAATATAAATTATATAGGTATAAAATAGCCTATACAGTTTATTATATTGTAAACGATATGCCTATATAATTCAAGTATAAATAAATTATGTAGGCGGTTTATGATGGATTATTACAAACTCGGACAACGGATTCGCAAATACAGACGAGCACAAAAACTCTCCCAAGAGCACCTTGCGGAAGCCGTCGGCATCTCCGTGACCCATATGAGCCATATCGAAACGGGCAACACAAAACTCAGTTTGGCGGTATTTGTCAGCATTGCCGAAGCACTGCAGGTTCAAACTGACGAACTCCTTTACGATCACCGCGCCCCACGGACAATCACTACGAATGAGATCGTAAAAACACTGGAAGAAAGCACACCGCAACAACTGCGGATCCTGGAAGAGATTATCAAAGCGACCAAAACAGCGCTGGAGAAACATTGGGAACCTTGACCTCAATACGATTTTCTTCTTAAGACACGAGAAAAAAGATAAAAACAAACCAGAGGAATTTCCAAAGAGCATCATCACAAGAAAAACCGCCGAAGGACGTTAAGAAAATGCCTTACAAAAAGGAATTATAAAATTGTTGCAGGCTCTCTTATTATCACAACAAAAAAGTTGCCCTCAAGGTCATCACAGACCTAAGGGCAACTGCTTTTTTATAATTTTACCGAAAGAATCGCTTATTTTACGGTAACGGAAGCACCGGCTTCTTCCAATTTGGCTTTCAAAGCATCTGCTTCGTCTTTGGCGACTTTTTCTTTGACGGGTTTGGGAGCGCCGTCAACCAAGGCTTTGGCTTCTTTCAAGCCGAGACCGGTAATTTCACGGACGATTTTGATGACATTGATCTTGCTGTCGCCAGCGGCGTCGAGGATCACATCAAATTCAGTCTGGGCATCGCCGGCAGCAGCGGCTTCCCCACCGGCAGCGGGAGCAGCAGCGGCAACGGCCACAGGAGCGGCAGCGCTTACGCCAAATTCTTCTTCAAAAGCTTTGACCAATTCGGAAAGTTCCAAAACAGTTAATTCTTTGACTGCATCCAAAATTTCATTTACTTTAGACATGGTAATTCCTCCATATAATCATCTTTTAAAATTTTTCATCGTAAAAGGTTAGGCAGATTCTTTCTGCCCGCGTACTTGATCCAGTACATAAACAAGGTTACGCAACAAGCCCTGCAAAGCGCCGGCGAAACCGGTAAGGGGAGCCTGCATACCACCGACAACCTGGGCCAAGAGGACTTCTCTCGAGGGAAGTTTGGCAAGGCTTGCCACCTGATCGGCCGGGAGAAGTTTGCCATCCAAAACGCCGGCTTTGATTTTAATGGCTTTGTGCTCTTTGGCAAAGTCGTTGACGGCCTTGGCCAAAGCCACGGGATCATCGCAGAAAGCGATGGAAGTCGTACCTTCCAAATACTCATCCAGCACAGTAATTCCTTCGTCATTGGCAGCACGTCTGATAAAGGTATTTTTGGTTACGAGATATTCCGCGCCGGCTTCTCTCAGCGAACGTCTGAACGCGGTGTCTTCATTCACAGTGATACCTTTATAATCCAGCAAAAGAACGGTGCTGTTGTTTTGCATTTTTTCTCTCAAAGAGGCAACAGCATTTTCCTTCGCAATTCTTTGAGGTTTCTTATCCATGATGATTTCACCTCCTTCGGTTTGATAAAAAAGCAAATCCCCCGCAGTGAAGCAGGGGATGAACACACAAAGGTAGATCGTCTCCAAACCTCGGCAGGCGGTTTCCCATTATACGCAGCTGTGACACAGCTGCGAACCTGCTGTCTGCGGCCGGGGTTATGCACTTGTAATAAATATTAACACAGGGAACGCCCCGTGTCAAGGGTTTGGGGACGAAATCTCGGCGTCCTTATTTACCCAAGGGCTTCTGGGGATTGATACGGATCCCAGGACCCATGGTGGTGGAAATGGCAACGTTTTTCATATACTGCCCTTTGGCGGCAGCGGGTTTCGCTTTAATAAGGGTTTCAATCAAAGTGGTGTAGTTGGCAAGCAGCTTTTCTTCGTCAAAGGATACTTTGCCAAGGGGAACATGAACATTGGCTGCTTTGTCAAGACGGTATTCCACTTTCCCGGCTTTGACTTCTTCCACAGCTTTGGTCACATCCATGGTAACAGTGCCGGTTTTGGGGTTGGGCATTAAGCCTTTGGGCCCCAAAATGCGGCCGAGTTTCCCCACGACGCCCATCATATCGGGAGTCGCAACCACGACGTCAAATTCAAACCAATTTTCTTTCTGGATTTTTTCGACCATATCTTCCGCACCGACGAAATCTGCGCCGGCAGCTTCGGCTTCTTTGGCTTTTTCCCCTTTGGCGAATACCAAAACCGAACGGGTGCGGCCGGTGCCGTTGGGGAGAACCACAGCGCCTCTAACCTGTTGGTCAGCTTGGCGGGGGTCAAGATTGAGACGCACAGCCAATTCTACGGTTTCATCAAACTTGGCAGTGGCAGTCTTTTTAATCAATGCAAACGCTTCCTGAGGATCGTACAGTGTTTCCCTGCTGATCTCTTTGGCGGCGTCTTCGTATTTTTTGCCATGCTTGGGCATTTCATTACCTCCTATGTGGTATATTGGACTTGCGTCCTCCCACTGTTTTCCAATCGATCAAGCTCAGTCTGTGACATTGATGCCCATGCTGCGGGCGGTACCTTCAATGATACGCATCGCGGCATCGATATCGGCGGCATTCAAATCGGGCATTTTTTCCTGGGCGATCTCTCTGATCTGGTCGCGGCCCAAAGTCGCAACTTTTTTGCGGTTGGGTTCACCAGAAGCCGTTTCGATTCCTGCTGCTTTTTTCAAGAGAACTGCCGCGGGGGGAGTTTTCAAGATAAAAGTAAAGGAACGGTCTTCGTAAACAGTAATTTCTGCAGGGATAATTAACCCGTTTTTGTCCTGGGTTTTTTCATTAAACTCCTTGCAGAAGCCCATGATATTGACCCCATGCTGCCCCAAAGCGGGACCAACAGGGGGAGCCGGATTGGCCTTACCGGCGGGAATTTGAAGTTTAATTACCGCCATCACCTTTTTGGCCATCCTAATACACCTCCTCTAACTATATGTGGTATAACGAGACAATGTCTCTCCCACCAACAAAAACGGCCCGAAGGCCGCCTTGTGGAGCGAAACAAATTCCCTTCTTCAAAGGGAGAGCCCAAAGGACTCAAATTTTTTCCACCTGATAAAACTCTAGTTCCACCGGGGTTTCCCGGCCAAACATCGATACGGACACCCGCATCTTTCCTTTTTCGGGGAAAATCTCTTCTACGACACCGGGTAAATTTTCAAAGGGACCTTCTTTTACGCGAACATTTTCGCCTTCGGAGAATTCCACTTTGATACGGCCCTCGATCACGCCCATTTGTTCCAGGATGGCCTGGACCTCATGGTCCTTCAGCGGCACGGGTTTATTGCCTGTCCCGACAAAACCGGTGACGCCGGGGGTATTCCGCACTACATACCAGGAGTTATCCGTAAGGATCATCTCCACGATGACATAGCCCGGAAAAACCTTGCGTTTTACGACTTTCTTTTTGCCGTCCTTCACCTGGATTTCGTCTTCCATCGGCACGACAATGCGGAAAATATGGTCTTCCATATTCATGGATTCCGCTCTCCGCTCCAGGTTTGCCTTAACTTTATTTTCATATCCGGCATAAGTATGAATGACGTACCATTGTTTTTCCATGTGATTTAACCTTCCCGTTTATGGGCTTAATCAAATAAGCTCATAAGACCTTCCAAACCCAAAGTCAGGATGGAATCCACAATCCACAGCGCGAGCCCTATCACAAAAATGGTTCCCAGCACCACACCAGTGTAGGTAATCATCTGTTTTTTGGTAGGCCAATGTACTTTTTTCAATTCTGCCCAAACGCTGCGGAAAAACGTTTTCACTCTTACTGTAAATTTGGGTTTATTCTTTTTTGCAACAGCAGTTGTCTGTTTCGGTGCAGCCATAGAAGTCACTTCCTAACTCAATCCGGGGCGGATTACTTCGTTTCTTTATGAAGGGTATGAGTCTTGCAATGAGGACAATACTTTTTCACTTCAAGACGATCGGGATTGTTCTTTTTATTTTTGTCGGTCGTGTAATTGCGATTTTTACATTCCGTACAAGCCAAGATAATACCAATACGCATAACGCACCTCCTATAAAACATAATGAGGACAGAGTACCTACAATAGAATAGCACAGCATCAACGGGCTGTCAAGTATTTCCTTTGATTTTATTTTTCTTATTTTTAGCCGCGAAAATAAAAGAGGCCCTGCGCTTAAAAAGGCGGATCCGGATTGCCGAATCGGGAATACCCTTCCCAATGTTCCGCGGATAGGGACATCCCCGTCACCACATCGTTATCGGTGAAAAAAGAAAATGCGGCCAAGGGCTGATTGCTGCTGAGACCGCAGGAAAACACAAGATCATGACGCCATTCCTCATGGCGGAGCCCTTCTCCCAAGCCGCTTTCCTCGATCTCTTCCCCATAAAAAAACAGGGAATTTTCTTGGATCTCATCGGCAACGAGGTCTCTGACGGCGTTGATGGGACGGTGATTTTCATCCTCCGGAATGGCGTAAAGCTGCCGATGACCGCCTGCTTCCACACCGAAAGCAGCTTTCACTTCATCGACGGTGTTTCCAATCTTCAGACCTCGGGGCCATCGATTGGCATCCGGAACAGTGTCGGGGTCCTCCCACCATGGGACTTCGGTATCCACAGATAACAACGGCCATTTCTCCAAGGGGAGATCGTCGTCATAAGTGCCGAAACAGTAGCAGACTCCGACCTCCATCTGATGCTGCCATGAAAAGACGTTTTCCGTATCGTCCCGGGGATAGGTGAGAGAATTTGTGATCCGATGCGTAACAGCCGGGGAGCGCCGCTTCCGAAGTTTCTATACCGCAGGCCGCCGGAATTGCCGCCAAAAGCCACAGCCAAGAACCGTTTCCCCATAGTATGCTCCTTTCTTTAAAAGGAATACAAGGTGTAGCCGGTTACCGTTTCTTCCTCAAAGGTCACCGTATATTGGGCAAACCATTCAGAATTTTCGTAACCGCAACCAAAGGTAATGGAATGAAAGAACTCATCCTTTCTTTCGTCGGCTTCATAAAGTTCAATGATATCATATTCCCTATCCTTTTTGACAGGAACAGTAATGCGATACAATCGTTCCCCCTCGGCGCCGTCGGTGGGGAAGCGTTCTTTTACCGATGCGAGAGAATCCCCGACAACAATGTTTCTGGGGCCAGCAGTGCCCGC
>CAJFVQ010000064.1 GCA_904420535.1 Candidatus Cryptoclostridium obscurum | reverse complement strand
CGGCCTACGCCGTGACAACTGCGGACGGTGCAGTAACGACCACGGACGCGACTGCGGAAAACTACAACATCAAATGGGACGGCAGCACCCTGACCCTGAATGGCGCGACGGTTGCCCAGGGTACCCGTACATTTTTTAACAACAGAGCGGCCGCCGTCTACTGTAAAACCAGCCTTACCATTGAACTGATAGGCGAGAACACGGTCACGGGGCCCAATGGCGACGACCGAAACGAAATCGACTCCAGCTATGGTATTTATGTCCCCGATGAAAATATCACCATCACCGGCGACGGTGTTCTGAATGTCGCCGGCGGCACAGTTACGAGCACAAACGGTTACATCTACAGCTACGGAATCGGCGCAAGAAACGTCACGATCTCCAGCGGCGAGGTCATCGCTGCAGGCGGCGACGGCACAGGCGATAATAATATCCATAGCCTCGGCATCGACGCTTACGGCAATGTCTCCATCACCGACGGCACGGTCACCGCCAAAGGCGGCACGGTAGAAGCCACGGGCGACACTACGGCCGTCACAAAGGGCGCCGAAAGCACCGGCATCTACGCCGGCGACGTCACCATCACCGGCGGCACACTCACAGCCACCGGCGGCGCGGCCACGACCGCAGGCGCAAATAATTCCGCCGAAAGCTACGGCATCGACGCTTTCGACAATGTCTCCATCTCCAGCGGCGAGGTCACCGCCACCGGCGGCACGGCGGAAGCCGGGGGCGATTCTGCGAGAAGCTACGGCGTCAACGCCGTTAACGTCACCATAGAGAGCGGCACGGTCACCGCCAAAGGCGGCAGCACGGTGGAAACCGGGGGCTATTCCGCCGAAAGCTACGGCATTTACTCCTATGACAAGGTTACCGTAATCAGCGGCACGGTCACCGCCACCGGCGGCACGGCCACGGGTACGAATAATGCTTACAGCTACGGCGTCGAATCCGACGGCGCTGTCACCATCAGTTCTGGCACAGTAGAAGCGACCGGAGGAGAAGCCAGGGGCGATTCTGCGAGAAGCTACGGAATCGACGCTTTCGACAATGTCTCCATCTCCAGCGGCGAGGTCACCGCCACCGGCGGCAACAACGCTATTTATGCCTTGGAAAACGTCATCATTTCCCCGAAGGAGGGCGAGCTCATCGGAGTGAAGACAGGCGAAAACGCAGATGCCGCGGCGCAGATCGACGGTTCGCCGTTTGCTGAGGAAACAACGATTACCGACCTTGTTACCAATGAAAAATACTTCCACAGTGAAGCCATGTACACCGTGACCGTGGAAACCGACGGCCACGGCACCGCGTCCGCGTCCCCAACCTCTGCTCCGGCGGGAACGACCATCAATCTGACAGCAACCCCCGACAGCAGCTATCGCTTTGAACGATGGGAAGTTGTTTCCGGCGACATCACCATCGAAAATAACGCCTTTACCATGCCTGCCGGGAATGTGACCGTTAAGGCAATCTTTGAAAAAGAGCCGGGCGGCGAAGACACATACTACACGCTGACCTTTGACACAAACGGCGGCAGCGATATTGATTCAGTACGCAGAATCTCCGGCACCACCATTGACTTGTCCGACTACACGCCTACCCGCGAGGGCTACGACTTTACAGGCTGGTACGCCGACGCAGAACTGACGGAAAAAATCACAGAAATACGCCTGACAAGCAACAAAACAGTTTATGCCGGGTGGACAGAACAAACTCCGCAGCCGGGCGTAGAAAACCCGTTTACTGACGTTTCGGAAAACGATTGGTTTTACGACGATGTGATGTATTTGTTTGCCAACCGCCTGATGAATGGTACAAGCGCCACCACCTTTGCCCCTTACGGAACAACCACCCGCGCTATGGCTGTCATGACGATCTGGCGCATGGAGGGGGAACCGAAAGCTGTCGGCGCGAACCCCTTTACCGATGTGGAGAGCGGCGCATGGTTTACGGAAGCGATCATTTGGGCCAATGAGAACGGCATCGCGCTGGGCTATGGAAACGCCTGTTTTGCGCCGGATACGCCTGTAACGAGGGAACAACTTGCTGCGTTTTTCTACCGCTATGCCGCATACAAGGGCTATGACACAACGGTAACGGGCAGTCTTGACCGCTTTACAGACGGCGACAATGTCTCCGAGTGGGCAAAAAACGATGTAATGTGGGCTGTTGGTTACGGGTTGATGCAGGGCGATGACATGAATATGCTTAATCCGCAGATAGACGGTATACGCTCCGAATATGCGGCTATGCTGCACCGTTTTATAGAAAAAAGTACCATTTAGTCCCCGTCGCTTCTACGACTGGCGGCTTGCCTCCCTGCTGATCTTCAAACAGCGTGAGAAAAAAACAGCCGCCGAAACGCATTGGCAAAAGCACAAATGACAACGAAACAAATATTACTACACAGGTTCGCAAAAGGGGCATTCGATGATTGCCCCTTTTGCGTTTGCGTCTGGAACCTGTTACCCAACAGAAGCGTATTTTGGAGGAGGCAATGTCAAATATCCGCGCCCCGGAAGCCTTATGAAGCAAGGACTGTTTGCCCCCTACCGCGTAACATGAGAGTACGAAAAAAGCGGCGTTCCTTTTTCCCCATGCAGGGAATGAGAAACGCCGCCTTTTCGTTGCTTTATGAAATTTTCGCGCCCTGTATGACAGCTACCCTAATTCGGTTTTGGTGGTTGATACTGTTTTATGAGCAGCTACCAATGGCGTGACCTCTTTTATTTCCTTAAATTATCATCTCGAGTTATGATTTACTGTTTGATTGATTTTCGCATTATTCTCCAAAATCGGAATTTTTCAAAAGATCCCATTAAAATAGGATTAACCGACAGAACGGAAAGGTTCTTTCCTTTGACGGGATTTCTCTGCCAGATTTCGGTAAAGCTGAATCATTTCTTCCGTGGCTCTCCACACCACTTTATGAACATCCATTCCACCTTTGACGCGGCGAAATTTCATCCGCACCAAAAAGGTACCGTGTCGCTCACAGTGGGCCAAAGCAATATATTTCTCATTGCTCTGCCGCATCCAACTGCCGGCAGGAACTTCATGAATACCGCAATCCTCACAATGAACCGCTGCAAAGCGGCGATCTCCGAAGGCCGCTCTTTTCGATGGATACCTCCCCCGTTCCGTAGATATCAAAGAATGATACGGTTCCGCGCCAGAATGCCGTCTGACATCTTGTTCCCTTTGAAGGCGCAAAAAACGGTCATAATTGCCAACCCCCTTTGTCAAATCAAGATGACTGCAAACTTGGGCAGTATAAAAAGCATCATTAAAAGCATCGTGAAGTCTAAGTTCACAGGGAATTTTGAAATACTCCATGGCAAATTGCAAGGATTTCTGTTCTGTACCGTTACCGGTTTGCAGCCCAAAAATCGTCTGTAAATTATACCAATCTGCAGCCCACGATTTGTCCAGATCGAAAAACTCCAAATTATCGCAAAGGACAGGGACATCGTCATTTCCCCATGTCATCAAGGTAGAATCCTTACCGCACCAGCGACGAAAAGCCTGAATCGCCTCTGGAAAAGGAATTCCCCCCGCCAAATCTTTGCGGGAAATAGCCGTAATCTTTTTCACCATAGGATGAAGCTTTTTATAATATTTTGGTTTGACGAATTCACGGAAAAAGTCAACAATCTCAAACCGCGCATTGAGTTTGACCGCGCCAATTTCAATGATTTCTCCGTAAAATTTCAATCCTGATGCCATGGTCAAACATAATTCTTTGGAAAAAGGCTGATTCCATTCCAAATCCATGATGATATAGTTCATAAGGGAATTTTCGTCTCCTTTAATTCATCCCACAGTTTTGCCATCCTTCAACAAATGACCGACGATTCTATTTCTTTTAATCTATGGAATTTATTCTCTGCTAATCCTTCAGCTCCTGCCTCAATGGAACAGCCATCAAAAATTTCCTTGGGAAAGTTTGGCAATCACCCCTTCATCCCCGGGACAAAAGGGATAACCCGTCAATGATTTCGGTTCTACCCAGGCCAAACTTTGATGAACCCGACAATGTGGTTTTCCCCTTAGAATCTTTCCCCGGTAAAAATAGAGATGAACTTCCCTCTCAGGATAACGATAACAGCATTCATCAAAAAGATCAGTAACAGAAATGTCAATGCCCAATTCTTCGCGGCACTCCCGCACAAGGCATTCCTCCAATGTCTCTCCCGGTTCTATTTTTCCACCGGGGAACTCCCAAAGGTTTCCGCAGCTGCCCCCGTTCTTTCTACGACAAATAAGAATCTTTCCATTTTGCTCCAAAATTGCCGCCGAGACGACCACCGATGATTTATTCATTTTTACCGAAAACGAAATGATAACGCCCCGGTTTTTCACCGTCACCATGGTGATGGCCACATTGGTGTCCTTCGCCATGCCCGTGATGCTGGCCGCATTGATGGCCTTCTCCGTGTTCATGCCCATGATGATCGCAAGTATAATCGGGGTCATGTTCCAAAGTGCCGTCAAGGTACGCTTTCACGGCCGCGTCCACATCGCCACGGACACCGGGTAAAATTTTAATTCCGGCATCACCCAAAGCCTGACGCGCGCATCCTCCAAGACCACCGCAAATCAAAATATCCACGTCATTTCCGTCGAGTAGTACCGCCAAAGCAGAGTGTCCCACCCCATTGGCGGCGAGATATTCTTTCGATTTAATTTCTTGGCCTTCCACTTCAAAAATGGAAAAACCGGGACAATGACCAAAATGCTGGTAAATTTTGTTTCCTTCGGATGTTACTGCAATTTTCATAATAAATCTCCTCCGTTAATCAAGATGGTTGATCCATATTTTTTCTACATTTTTTACAGCAACGGCGCCCTTCATGGCAGGGACTTGCTACCTCATAGTGACCGCCGCCAATCAAAAGGTCGTCGCCTTCCACCAACGCCGTAGTCACTTTCTTTCGTGCCGCATAAAGGATGCGCTGAAAGGTTCCACGGGAGACCTCCATCATGTCTGCAGCAAGATCTTGTGACAAGCCTTCCATATCGCAAAGACGCATGGCTTCTACTTCCTCCACCGTAATATGCTGGGTATCTCGACGATCCTCCGTATGAAAACGACGATTTCCGTAATCGCAGCAGACTTTGCGACAGCGTGTTTTTCGCGGCATTGGGCACCTCCTTATGTGCATATGCACATTTAATATCCTTATTATAATGTGCATTTGCACATTTGTCAACGGATCTTTTGATTAAAAAATTGCGGCATTCATGATCAATTATATCAAAAAAAACGCAGACTTTTGCCTGGAATTCAAACTAAAATCGCTCATTTCACCATAAAAGAGGAGCGCGGCAGACTTTTAAGTCCGCCGCGCTCCTTGAAAAATCATATCAATGGCGAGAAGAAACCAAAACATAATGAAGTTGCAAGAAAAACGATATGACCTGGGCTTTCATCATAAGTTGCCCATACCAGGGATATTTCATATCATGATCGAGAAGATCCCGGAGAGCTTCAGGTTTTATGATATCAAATATGGGAGCATTGGCATCAGCCAAAACGTCTTCCATCAACTGGGATACCGCCGCAAGATAAGCAGGATGGTGTGTCTTTGGATAAGGGCTTTTTTTCCGCCAAAGGACTTTTTCCGGCAGGAGCCCTTCCATAGCATGACGCAAAATACCCTTTTCTCGATGTTCATAATCTTTGATGGACCAGGGCATGGTATAAAGATATTGAGCGATGCGTTTATCGCAAAAGGGAACGCGAACTTCAAGTCCATGATACATGCTCATACGGTCTTTGCGATCCAACAGCGTCTGCATGAACCAGTCCAAGTTAAGACGGGTCATTTCTTTCATACGGCTTTCCAAGGGATCGAGGTTCGGTAGTTTTGACGTCCGAGCCAAGGTTTCTTCGTATCGTTGCCGTACATAAGCATCGCCGTCAAGTTCTTTGGCAATTTCATCTCGTAAAAAGGTCATACGGTATTTTGTCGACTGGGCCCAGGGAAACCCGTCAGACATACATATATCGCGATCTCGATACCAAGGATAACCGCCAAATATTTCATCGGCACATTCCCCGGAGAGTGCAACGGTAACATGCTTTTTGATCTCATGACAAAAAAGCAGCAGAGAGGAGTCCACATCAGCCATACCGGGGAGATCCCGTGCCATGGCAGCATCATACAGAGCTTCGGCCAGTTCCGGAGTGTCCAAAACAATGCGGTGATGATCCGTATGGAAGGTATCCACCATCAAATCGATATATTCGTCGTCACTGTCGGGCTGAAAATGACTTTTTTGAAAATATTTTTCATTGTCTCGATAGGCCACAGAAAATGTGGTCAACCGTTTTCCCTTGGCAGCGTACTCCTCGGCCGCTACGGCTGTGATAATGCTGGAATCGAGTCCTCCGGAAAGGAAAGTTCCCAAAGGCACGTCGGAAACGAGCTGGCGTTTGATGGCATCAATGACCAAATGGCGCACGTGAGCGGCAGCGTCTTCCGGGAGATCCGTAAAGGGAGCGTCTTGAGGCTGCCAATAAGGGGCAGGATGAAACCCTTTTTCATCACAATAACCACAATGACCTGCTTTGACTTCTTCAATTCCTTGGTATACGCCGCAACCCGGGGTACGTCCCGGCCCCATAATAACCATTTCAGCAATACTTTGAAGATCCAAAGTCTTTTCTATCTCAGGATGAGCCAAAACGGTTTTAATTTCGGAACCGAACACGAGTCCGCCGTTGCAATGGGCATAAAAAAGCGGTTTTACCCCCATGGGATCCCGCGCCAAAAATAACTGTTTTTTCCCCGGTTCCCACACAGCAAAAGAAAAGATACCGTTACATAACTCCAAAGCGCCTTCTCCCCATTGCGCAAAAGCATGAAGCAAAACTTCGGTATCGGAATGACCGAAAAATTTATGGTGCAATTTCATCAGACGTTCACGAATTTCCTCGGTATTATACAATTCCCCGTTATAAACCATAATAAAGAGACGGCCCTGCCACATCAACTCCATGGGCTGCCTGCCGCCTTCCGGGTCAATGACCGCCAAGCGTCGATGCAATAATACGCAATGGTCATCACCCCAGCGGCCCGCCTGATCCGGCCCGCGACGGACCATGGTATCTTCCATTGCTTTATAATATTGGGGCGCCTGCACTGCCTGACAGAAGGAAACATATCCTCCGATACCGCACATAAAATCACCTCTATCAAGAATTTTTTACAAATTATGCCTAATTTTTCGTACCGTGACAGTATATGCGGAAAACGCATTTTTGTTGCATCTGCGCCCCAACTATGATAAACTGACGAAATTAAACCAATCCTTCTTTTAGGCATAAAAGATCACATAGTTCTGTTTAAGACAATATGATAATGAAGGTAATCAATTGTGATTGAACAAAAATGGAGAGTGCTCGCGGTCGTTTCCATCGGCGTATTTATGAGCACTCTAAACGGGAGTATTGTCAATATTGCGAACCCTACCATCGCCGCGGCCTTTTCTATTTCCATGGCAGAGGTTCAATGGGTTGTCACCGCTTATATGCTGGTCGTTACGGCAACGATGCTCTTTTTCGGCAAATTAGGAGATAAAATCGGTTCTCACCGTCTTTATGTCATAGGGTTTGCTGTCTTTGCCCTGGGCTCCCTGGTCTGCGGTCTCAGTTACAGTTTTCCCATGCTGATAGGGGCCAGAATATTGCAGGCCATCGGCGGCAGCATTCTCATGGCAACAGGGCTCGGCCTTGTTTCCAATGCGTTTCCCAAAGAAGAAAAAGGGAAAGCCGTTGGCATGGTCGGCGCTGTTGTCGGCGTGGGCAATCTTAGCGGGGCATCCATTGGCGGGCTATTGCTACAATCATTTTCCTGGCAATGGATTTTCTTTATCAATGTTCCAGTGGGAATTCTCGGTGCTTTGTTGGGTATTTTCTTTTTGGCGCCACAGCAAAAAAGTAACGAGACCAAAGGGTTTGATCTGCCGGGAATCCTACTTTTTGCGGCGGCGGCTGCCACGGCGCTTCTGGCCATTAACAATTATAAAGGGTTTGGCATATGGCTAGGAGTCGGCACTGTATTGTTACTAGTTTTATTAATTTTTTGGGAGAACCACTGCAAAGAGCCCTTTCTTGACATTCCCCTATTTTCTATCCGTGACTTCACCATGGGGAACATCATCGGCGTATTCTGTTACTTACCCCAAATGGCGGTAGCCTTTTTACTTCCCTTTTATCTGGAAGAAGTCAAGTCTCTTTCCACTGCTTTTTCCGGTTTGATCATGACGGTACATCCCCTGGTCATGGT